>DASSQJ010000360.1:0-6445 GCA_035702545.1 Phycicoccus sp. | reverse complement strand
CGGCGGCCGTCGCCCTCCTCGAGCCCCGGTGGCAGGCCCTCGTCGCCGAGCGTCCCGAGCTCGCCGCGATGATCGAGGACGACGCTGCCCTCACCGAGGAGTCCTGGTTCGCCGGCGCGCGCACCCTCGTCGAGCAGTGGTTCGACCTCGAGGACCCCGCCCGGCTCGAGCCGGCCGCCCGCGAGCTCTACGTCGAGACCGAGGTCGACGGCCTGACCCTGCGCGGCTACGTCGACCGCCTCGACGTCGCCCCCGACGGCGCGATGCGCGTCGTCGACTACAAGACCGGGCGCTCCCCGGCCGAGGCGTTCGAGGCCAAGGCCCTGTTCCAGATGAAGTTCTACGCCCTCGTCCTGTGGCGGACCCGTGGGGTCGTCCCCCGCCTGCTCCAGCTGGTCTACCTCGGCAACGGCGAGGTCGTCCGCTTCGCCCCGGACGAGCGCGACCTGCTCGCCGTCGAGCGCAACGTCCGCGCGATCTGGGACGCCGTCGTCCGGGCGGCGACGACCGGCGACTGGCGCCCCCGCGTCTCCCGGCTCTGCGACTGGTGCGACTTCCGCGACCTCTGCCCCGAGTTCGGCGGCACTCCCCCGCCCCTGCCCGAGGGCGCCGACCTCATCGCCCTCGACCCAGCCCGCTCCGGCGCGGCCTCACCCGACGACGACTGAGGCGGCGAGCTCCGCCAGGCGCTCGGGAGTCATCCCGGCGAGACCGTCGACGTGCACGGCTCCCGGCATCGCCGGAACCGCGACGACGTGCGGCACCGCCACCGTGGGCACCCCGGCGGCGACGGCGGACCGCACCCCGGTCGGCGAGTCCTCGATGGCGACGCAGTCCGCGGGCGTCACCCCGAGCAGCTCCGCCGCCGCGTGGTACGGCGCCGGGTGCGGCTTGCCGTGCGGCACCTCGTCCCCGGTGACGACGACGGCGAAGGTGCCCTCGGGCAGGGCAGCGACGACCGCGTCGGCCAGCGAGCGCCACGACATCGTGACGAGGGCGTTCGGGACCCCCGCCGCGACGAGGGAGGCGAGGAGCTCCCGCGCGCCGGGGCGCCACGGCACGTGGGTGCGCACCTGGGCGACGACCCGGACGAGGAGCTCGTCGACGATCCGCACGGGGTCCCACGTGATCGGCGAGTTGGCGCGGATGAACTCCGCGGACACCATGAGGTCGTTGCCGACGAGCTGGTGGGCGAACTCGTCGTTCCACCGACCGCCGTGCTCCTCGACGATGGCGTGCTCCGCGGCGATCCAGTACGGCTCGGTGTCGACGAGCGTGCCGTCCATGTCCCAGAGGACCGCTGCGGGGAGGCTCATGGGTCGCGAGCCTATCGAGCCGTAGGGTGGAGACCAGAACCCCGAGAGGAGGCCGCCCGTGATCGAGCTCGAGGACCTCGGCGAGCTGCGTGACCCGGTGATGATCTGCGCCTTCGAGGGGTGGAACGACGCCGGCGAGGCCGCCAGCGCCGTCGTCGAGCACCTCGCCGAGGTCTGGGACGCCGAGGTCGTCGCGGCGCTGGACCCCGAGGACTACTACGACTTCCAGGTCAACCGGCCCCGGGTCGTCATGGAGGCCGGGCGGCGCCGGATCAGCTGGCGCACGACCCGGGTGCTCGTCGCCCGCGACACCTCGCTCGGCCGCGACGTCGTGCTCGTCCAGGGCGTCGAGCCGTCGTTCCGCTGGCGCGCGTTCGCCATCGAGCTCATGGAGCTCGCCCAGGCCGTCGACGTGTCGATGGTGCTCACCCTCGGCGCCCTCATGGCCGACGTGGCCCACTCGCGCCCCATCCCCGTCACGGCCACCTCCGACAACGAGGACACGCGGCACCGGCTGGACCTCGAGATGAGCACGTACGAGGGACCCACCGGCATCGTCGGGGTCATCGCGGACGCCGCCAACCAGGTCGGCATCCCGTCCGTCTCGTGCTGGGCGGCCGTCCCGCACTACGCCGGCCACACCCCGTCACCCAAGGCCACGCTCGCCCTCGTCGTCCGCCTCGAGGACCTCTTCGACGCGCCCGTCGAGCACGGTGAGCTCGACGAGGACTCCCGCGCCTGGGAGCGCGGCATCGACGAGCTGGCCGCCTCCGACAGCGAGGTCGCCGAGTACGTCGAGTCGCTCGAGGAGGCCCAGGACACCGCCGACCTGCCCGAGGCGAGCGGCGACGCCATCGCCAAGGAGTTCGAGCGCTACCTGCGCCGCCGCGGGGGCGACGACCAGGCCTGACCCGCAACGCGAGCCGGCGCGCCCCGGCGGCGCAGCCAGCAACTAGAGCCGGACCCCGAGGACGGCGTCGACGGTGCGCGAGAGCACTCCCGGGCCGCCCGGGTCCTCCGCCGCACCGGCGAGCGTCTTGTCGACCCACGCGTCGACCGCGGCGAGGGCGCCCGGGGTGTCGAGGTCGTCCGCGACGGCGGAGCGGACCGCCGCCACGGTGCCCGCCGCGTCGGCGCCGCCGTCGACCGAGAGCGCCTCCCGCCACCGGTCGAGCCGGGCGCGGGCGTCGTCGAGCAGGGCGTCCGTGTACTCCCACTCGCGGCGGTAGTGCTGGGCGAGGAGGAGCAGGCGGATGGCCATCGGCTCGACGCCATGGCGGCGCAGCGCGGAGACGAGGACGAGGTTGCCCTTGGACTTGCTCATCTTCTCGCCCTGGTAGCCGACCATCGCCTGGTGGACGTAGTGCCGGGCGAAGACCGACCCCCCGGTGAGCGCGGTCGCCTGGACGGCGCTCATCTCGTGGTGCGGGAAGACGAGGTCGGTCCCGCCGCCCTTGATGTCGAAGGGCTGCCCCAGGTGGGCCAGCGAGATCGCGGTGCACTCGATGTGCCACCCGGGACGCCCCGCGCCGAGGACGTCGTCCTCCCACGACGGCTCCCCGGCGCGCGCGGCGCGCCAGAGCAGGGGGTCGAGCGGGTCGCGCTTGCCGGGGCGCTGCGGGTCACCGCCGCGGTGCGGGAAGACCGCCTCCATCCGCTCCCGGCTCCAGCCGGACACCTCACCGAAGGTCGGGGCCTTCGCGAGGTCGAGGTAGACGTCCTCGCCGTCGCCCTCGCCCTCCGGCACGCGCAGCCGGTAGGCGGAGCCGTTCTCGACGAGCCGACGGACCGCGCCGACGATCTCGGGCATCGACTCGACGACCCCGAGGAACTCGTCCGGGGGGATGACGCCGAGCGCCGTCATGTCCTCGCGGAACAGGTCGATCTCCGAGGTCGCCAGCTCGCGCCAGTCGCGGCCGTCGCGCTCGGCGCGCTCGAGGAGCGGGTCGTCGACGTCCGTGACGTTCTGGACGTACTCGACCCGGTGCCCGGCGTCGGCCAGTGCGCGCACGACGAGGTCGAAGGTGACGTAGGTCGCCGCGTGCCCGAGGTGGGTCGCGTCGTACGGGGTGATGCCGCAGACGTACATCCGGGCCACCGGGCCGGCGTCGACGGGGAGGACCTGTCCGCGGCTGGTGTCGTGGAGGCGCAGCGGCTCACCGTGGCCGGGGACGACGGGGACGACGGGTGCGGGCCACGACTTCACCGGGCAAGCCTACGGTGCGGGCGCCGGGCTCCCGGCGAGGGGCGTCAGAGCGCCGGCCACGGGATGGCGGGCCAGCCGCCGTCCGGGAGCGGATGGGTGCCGCCGGCCAGCAGGCGGTCCACCCGCCTCGTGAGCGCGCCGACCTCGTCGCGGGTGAGCAGCGACCGGAGCGCGTCCGCGAGGGCGGCGTCGAGCGCGACCCGCAGCCGTCGCAGGCGCTCGACGTCGGCATCCGGGATGGGATCCCCCGCCCAGCCCCAGAGCACCGTCCGCAGCTTCGGCTCGACGCCGAGGCTCACGCCGTGGTCGCAGCCGCGGACCCGCTCGCCGTCGCGGAGCAGGTGCCCGCCCTTGCGGTCGGAGTTGTTGAGCGCCGCGTCGAGGACGGCGACCGTGCGCAACGCCGGCTCCGGGCTGTGCGAGACGACGACCCGCTCGCCGACCGGCGTCTCCCCGTGGAGGACGACGACCCACCCGTCCGGGACGGCGTCGGGCGGCGTGACGTCGACGAGCGGCTCGGGGGCCTCGTCGACCGGGCCCACCCACAGCTGGACCGACCCCGGACCGAGCGGACCGTCGCGCAGGACGGTCGGCGGGACGACACCGAATCCGCCCGCCTCGCTGACGAGGTACGCGGCGCGCTCCCGGGCCACGAGCGTGCCGTCGGGGTAGTCCCAGAGCGGGCGCTCGCTCGCCTCCGGCTTGCAGATGGCGAGCACCTCGTCGGCGGGGTCCCCGACGACGCAGAGGAGCGCGCCGTTGGTGGACCCGGCGATCCGCCCGAGGGGTGCGAGGTCCCCCCGGGTCAGCAGCTCGACGAGCTCAGCGTCGGTATCCGTTGGCACGCGGGCAGATGTGGCCGGCGGGGTCGAGGGGCTGGCCGCAGAAGGGACAGGCCGGGCGGCCCGCCGAGACGACCTTGAGGCAGCGCCGCGCGAAGGCGCGGGCCGCGGCGGGAGGCAGGACGACCCGCAGCGTCGTGAGGACGCCGTCGTCGTCGAGCTCGTCGGGGTCCTGGTCGTGGCACTCGATGACGACGACGTGCCGCTCGAGGTCCCAGGCCAGGCTCAGCGTGTCGACCCGGAACTCGTCCTCGATGGGGGTCCGCAGCGGCTCGGTGTCGCCGTCCCCGGCGGGTTCGGGGGCGGCGCCGCCCGCGTGCGTGTCGAGCAGGTCGTTGACCCGGTCCGCGAGCACGCTGACCTGCACCTTCTCGAGCGAGACGCTGACCGTGCGCCCGGCCCCGCTGGCCTGGAGGAAGAAGGTCCGTGCCCCCGGCGGGCCCACGGTGCCGGCGACGAAGCGCTCGGGCGGGTCGAAGACGGTGGCTGGCATGTCCCCCACCCTAAGGCGAGTCCTCAGAGGGAGTAGCCCACGGGGAGCTCGAGGCGGTGGCGGGCCATGAACCCGCCGTCTGCGAGCACCTCGCGGGTCGGGCCGTCGCGGACGATGGTGCCCTCGGAGAGGACGACCGACCGGTCGCACAGCTCGACGGCGTACGGCAGGTCGTGGGTGACCATGAGGATGGTGACGTCGAGGGAGCGCAGGATGTCGGCGAGCTCGCGGCGGGAGGCCGGGTCGAGGTTCGACGACGGCTCGTCGAGGACGAGGATCTCGGGGCGCATCGCGAGCACCGTCGCGATGGCGACCCGTCGGCGCTGCCCGAAGGAGAGGTGGTGGGGGGCCCGGTCGGCGAGGTCGCCCACCTCGACGGCGGCGAGCGCCTCGGTCACCCGGGCGTCCAGCTCGGCGCCGCGCAGGCCGAGGTTCGCGGGCCCGAAGGCGACGTCGTCGCGGACGGTCGGCATGAAGAGCTGGTCGTCGGGGTCCTGGAAGACGATGCCGACCCGGCGGCGGACCTCGAGGAGGTTCTCGGGGGTCACGGGGAGGCCGGAGACCCGCACCGAGCCGTGCCCGGGGGTGAGGATGCCGTTGAGGTGGAGGACGAGGGTGGTCTTGCCGGCGCCGTTCGGCCCGAGGAGGGCGACCCGCTCCCCCGGGTGGACGTGGAGGTCGACCCCGTAGAGGGCCTGGTGACCGCCGGGGTAGGCGTAGGCCACCTGGCGGAGGTCGAGGACGGGGGTGCTCATCCGGCCCGCACCGCCACCGACGCAGCGGCCGCGACCGCGGCCGGGGCGAGGGCCAGGGCCCACTGGGTGCCGGTGGCGGCGAGCGGCGAGGTCACCGGCATCCGTCCGGAGTACCCGCGGCTCAGCATCGCCAGGTGGACCCGTTCGCCACGCTCGTAGCTGCGGATGAAGAGGGCGCCGGTCCCCGCCGCGAGGGCCGGCCACGAGCGTGCCGACCGGGCGGTGAACCCACGGGACTCGCGCGCGACCCGCATCCGGCGCAGCTGGTCAGCGACGACGTCGACGTAGCGGACCATGAACGAGGCGATGGTGACGAGCGGGTCCGGGACCCGCAGGTGCTGGAGGGCCCGGACGAGGTCCCGGGGGCGGGTCGTCACCGCGAAGGCGACGGCCGCGACCACCCCCGTCGTGCCCTTGAGGAGCAGCGCCACGGCGGCGACCAGGCCCGGCTCCGACACGGTCAGGGGGCCCAGGTCGGTGCGGGGCCCGACGGCGACGAAGGGCAGGAGCAGGGCGAACACCGCGAACGGGGTCTCGACGGCGAGGCGCGGGAGGACGTGCCGGGCGGGGACGCGAGCGGTGAGGAGCACGACGACGGCGAGGCCGAGCAGCGCGACGAGAACGCCGCGGGCGTCGTTGGGGACCGACACCGTGAGCAGCACGAACGCCAGCAGGCCGACGAGCTTCGCGTGGGGCGGCAACCGGTGGAGCGGCGTCTCCCCCTCGACGTGGAGGTGGGAGGCGTGGCCGGACCCCACGTCAGCCGCGCTGCCGGGCGGCCCGGCGCCGGACGAGGAGGACGAGGCCGCCCATGACGAGGGCGACGACGAGCA
>DASSQJ010000359.1:0-9486 GCA_035702545.1 Phycicoccus sp. | reverse complement strand
ACCGAGCGCGACGGGCGGCTCTACGGCCGGGGCGCCGCCGACGACAAGGCAGGGATCATGGCCCACGTCGCCGCCCTGCGCGCCCACGGCGCGGACCTCCCGGTGGGAGTCACCGTCTTCGTCGAGGGGGAGGAGGAGATCGGCTCCGACTCGCTCCCGACGATGCTCGAGCGGCACGGCGACCGGCTGCGCGCCGACGCCATCGTCCTCGCCGACTCCTCCAACTGGGCTATCGGGGAGCCGGCGCTCACGACGACGTTGCGCGGCATGGTGCGCGCGGTCGTCCGGGTGCGGACGCTCGACCACGGGGTGCACTCGGGGATGTTCGGGGGTGCCGTGCCGGACGCCCTCATGGTCCTCGTCCGCCTTCTCGCCTCGCTCCACGACGACGAGGGCACCGTGGCGGTGGCCGGCCTGCGCGAGGGCGCCGCGTCTGACCTCGACTACGACGAGGACCGCCTGAGGCGCGAGTCCGGGCTCCTCGACGGCGTGCACCCGATCGGCTCCGGGTCCCTGCTCACCCGGATGTGGACCAAGCCGTCCATCACGACGATCGGCATCGACGCCCCGACGATCGCGACGAGCTCGAACACCCTCGTCCCCGAGGCCGCGGCGAAGATCTCGATGCGCATCGCGCCCCACGAGAGGGACCTCGACGCGTTCGAGCGGCTCCGGGAGCACCTGCTCGCTCGGGTGCCGTGGGGGGCCGAGGTCGAGGTCACGCTCGACGAGCGGGGCGCCGGCTTCGCCGCGCACGCCGACGGCCCGGTCTACGACCAGGCCCGGGCGGCCTTCGCCGATGCCTGGGGGGTCCAGCCGGTCGACGTCGGTGTCGGGGGGTCGATCCCGTTCGTCGCCGCCTTCGCCGAGCGCTTCCCGGACGCCGCCATCCTCGTCACCGGGGTCGAGGACCCCGACGCGCGTGCCCACGGGGCCAACGAGTCCCTCCACCTCGCCGAGTTCGAGCGGGTCTGCCTCGCCGAGGCGCTGCTCCTCGCCCGGCTCGGGGCGCTCACGGCCTGACGTGACCTCGCGGGTCGAGGTGTGAGCGCGCGGACATCCGAGCGTCATCACCTCGACCGGGCCCGCAGCTGCGCGAGTCGAGGTGACGCCGCGCGGGCCCCCCGTCAGTCCCGGGCCGTCTCGCCGGGGAGCGCGAGCATCTGGTCGAGGGCGACCCGGGCCCAGCGGGCGGTCTCGGCCTCGACGCGGATGGGGTTGACGACCCGCCCGTCGACGAGCGACTCGAGCGCCCAGACCAGGAGCGGCAGGTCGATGCGGTTCATCGTCGAGCAGTAACAGACGTTCTTCTCGAGGAAGACGATCCGCTGCTCCGGGAAGCGTGCCGCGAGCCGCTGGACGAGGTTGAGCTCGGTGCCGACCGCCCAGGCCGTACCGGGGGGCGCCGCCGAGATCGTCGCGATGATCTTCTCCGTCGAGCCCACCTCGTCGGCGAGCTCGACGACCTCGTGCCGGCACTCGGGGTGGACGATGACCTTGACGTCCGGGAGCTCGCGGCGCGCGGCCTCGACGGCCTCGACGCTGAACCGGCCGTGGACCGAGCAGTGGCCGCGCCAGAGGATCATCGTCGCGTCGCGCAGCTGCTGGGTGGTGAGCCCGCCCATGGGCTTGTGCGGGTCCCAGACGACGCAGTCCTCGAGCCGGCCGCCGAGGTCGCGGGCCCAGGTGTTGCGGCCCAGGTGCTGGTCGGGGAGGAAGAGCACCTTGCCGCCGTCGCCCGCGCGGTCGAGGGCCCAGGACAGTGCGGTCCTCGCGTTCGACGAGGTGCAGACGGTGCCGCCGCGGCGTCCGGTGAACGCCTTGATGGCCGCGGAGGAGTTCATGTAGGTGACCGGCACCGTCACGTCGGCGACACCGGCCTCGACGAGGTCGTCCCAGCAGTCCTCGACCTGGTCGATGGCGGCCATGTCGGCCATCGAGCAGCCGGCCGCGAGGTCGGGCAGGACCACCGTCTGGTGGTCGGCGGTGAGGATGTCGGCCGACTCGGCCATGAAGTGGACGCCGCAGAAGACGACGACCTCGGCCTCGGGGCGGGCCGCCGCCTCCCGGGCCAGCTTGAAGGAGTCGCCGGTGACGTCGGCGAAGTGGATGACCTCGTCCCGCTGGTAGTGGTGGCCGAGGACGAACAGCCGGTCGCCGAGAGCCTCGCGGGCGGCGCGGGCCCGCTCGACGAGGTCCGGATCGGAGGGCGCGGGCAGGGAGCCGGGGCACTCGACACCGCGCTCGCTCGCGAGGTCGCGCCCGTGGCCGAGGAGGAGCAGGGGGACCCGCGAGCCGTGGGTCGAACCGGTCGTCGTCGTCACACGCCGATCGTAGGTCCTCGCCGGCGGACGGCGGAGGAGGCCCGGGCGGGGCGCCCGCGGACGCCCCGCTACCCTCGTGACGTGCGCGTCCTCATCGCCCCCGAGGCCTTCGGGTCGACGCTGGGACCGGTCCAGACCGCCGGCGCGATGGCCACCGGCTGGGCCGAGGGTGCCCCCCATGACGAGCTGCGCCTGCTGCCGCTCTCCGACGGCGGGCCGGGGTTCCTCGACGTCGTCCAGCGCGCCGTCGGCGGCACGACCGTCGCGACGACGGTCAGCGACCCGCTCGGGCGGGAGGTCCCCGCGGCCGTCCTCGTCGTCGACGACGGCCCGGACCGGCGGACGGCCTACGTCGAGGCCTCCCAGGCCACCGGGATGCACCTGCTCGGCGCGGACGAGCGCGACCCCGGTCTCACGAGCACGTGGGGCGTCGGCCAGCTCCTCGAGGCGGCCCTCGACGAGGGGGCCACGCGGATCGTCGTCGGGGTCGGCGGGGGGAGCACCAACGACGCCGGCGCGGGCATGCTCGCCGCCCTCGGCGCCGGACCCTCGGCCGCTCTCGCGCGCGGCGGGCTGGCCCTGGCGGACCTCGCCGACGACGCCCTGCCCGGGCTGCCCTCGGTTGTCGAGCGGTTCGCCGGCGTCGAGGTCGTCCTCGCGACCGACGAGGGCACCCCGCTCCTCGGGCTCCAGGGCACGAGCGCGGTCGAGGCGCCGCGCAAGGGCGCGACGCCCGGTCAGGCGCACTCGCTCGAGGGGGCGGTGGGCCGGTTCACCGACGTCCTCTCCCGGTCCCTCCCCGCGCCTCCGATGGACCTGCTCACCGGACTACCGCGGCGCCTCGACCGGGAGCCCGGTGCCGGCGCGGCGGGCGGCCTCGGATACGCGCTGCTCGCCCTCGGCGGCCGGACGACCGGGGCGGTCGCCGAGGTGCTGCGGGTCACCGGCTTCACCGTCGCTGCCGCGGGCAGCGACCTGGTCGTCACCGGAACGGGCCGCCTCGACTGGGCCTCCGTGCGCGGCTCGGTCGTCTCGGGCGTCGCCGAGGCCACCCTGGAGACCGCCCGGCCGACGGTCGTCGTGGCGGGGGAGTGCCTCGTCGGGCGCCGGGAGACGATGTCGATGGGCCTCGCCGGGTGCTACGCCGTCGCCGACCACCCGCGCGACCTCGAGGCCATGGTCGCGGACCCGGTGGCGACGCTCGCCGCCCGCACCGCCCGGGTCGCCCGGACCTGGTCGCCCGCCCGCTGAGGACCTGCCCATCCGTGCGTTTCGCGGGCGGACGACACGACCTGCCCGCCTCTTCGGAGTGCCGTGCGCGCGCGGCGACGGTGCTGCCGAGTCGTGTCGTCGGCCCGTGCGGCCGGGCGCCTCACGAGGTGGGACGAGCCGGGAAGCGCGCGCAGTCACCGCGGGGACGTATCCTTGCCGGACAGGGAACACCCGAGGGCCCCCAGGGGTTCGACCGGGTGCACCGGCCCACCGGGCCCCGCACACGTCTGCACGAGGAGAAACACGCATGAGCGACCAGCTCCAGACCACCGAGACCTCCACCGGGGTCGAGACGCACGGCGTCGTCCTCACCGAGGTCGCCGCGTCCAAGGTCTCCTCACTGCTGGCCCAGGAGGGCCGCGACGACCTGCGCCTGCGGGTGGGGGTCCAGCCGGGTGGCTGCTCGGGACTGATCTACCAGCTCTACTTCGACGAGCGCACCCTCGACGGCGACCTGGTCCGCGACTTCGACGGCGTGGAGGTCGTCGTCGACCGGATGAGCGCGCCGTACCTCGACGGCGCGACGATCGACTTCTCCGACACCATCGAGAAGCAGGGCTTCACCATCGACAACCCCAACGCTGGCAGCTCCTGCGCCTGCGGCGACAGCTTCAGCTGACCGCACCCGCGGGCGGGTAGGTTCGGCGCGTGCAGATCGCCGTTGCGGGGTCCATCGCGACCGACCACCTGATGACCTTCCAGGGGAGCTTCTCGGACTCCCTCGTCGTCGAGCAGCTCGACAAGATCTCGGTGAGCTTCCTCGCGGAGAGCCTCGAGATCCGCCGCGGCGGGATCGCCGGCAACATCTGCTTCGGGATGGCCGTGCTCGGCGCCCGCCCCATCCTCGTCGGGGCGGCGGGGGAGGACTTCGCCGACTACCGGAGCTGGCTGAGCCGGCACGGCGTCGTCACGGACCACGTCCACATCTCCGGCACCCAGCACACCGCCCGGTTCGTCTGCACGACCGACGCCGACATGGCGCAGATCGCGACGTTCTACGCAGGGGCGATGTCGGAGGCGCGGATGATCGAGCTCGGCCCCATCCACGAGCAGTGGGACCTCGACCTCGTCCTCATCGGGGCCGACGACCCCGAGGCGATGCTCCGCCACACCGAGGAGTGCCGTTCCCGCGGCATCCCCTTCGTCGCGGACCCCTCCCAACAGCTGGCGTTCGCCGACGGCCCGTTCATCCGGCGGCTCATCGAGGGCGCCGACTACCTCGTGACCAACGAGTACGAGTCGCACCTCACCGAGACCAAGACCGGATGGTCCCAGGCGGAGATCGACGCGCGGGTCACGACCCGGGTCATCACTCGCGGCAAGGACGGCGCCGACATCCGCACCCGCGGTGAGGAGCCGATCCACGTCCCGGTCGCCGGCGAGGTCGACCGGGTCGACCCCACCGGGGTGGGCGACGCCTTCCGGGCGGGGTTCCTCGTCGGCCTCCAGGGCGGCCTCGGGCACGAGCGGGCCGCCCAGATCGGCTCGGTCCTCGCCACCTACGTCCTCGAGACCGTGGGGACCCAGGAGTACGTCGTCACCCGCCGCACGTTCCTCGACCGGGTCGCGGCAGCGTACGGGGACGAGGCGGCCGACGAGATCGCCCCCCACGTGCGGTGCGCGCGCGACTGAGCCCCTCGCCGTCCGTGGTCTTCCCGCCGACCGAACCGCCGCCCACGGGCTGGCTGCTCGACGCCGCCCGCGGCGACCCGGGGGAGGACCTCGTCGCGGCCGGCGCCGACCTCGAGCCGGGGACCCTGCTCGCCGCCTACCGCCTCGGCCTGTTCCCCATGGGGTTGGGCCGGCACGGCACCGGCGCCCTCGGGTGGTGGTCCCCGGACCCCCGCGGCGTGATCCCGGCCGGTGGGCTGCGGGTGCGCCGCTCGCTGCGCCGGGTGCTGCCGCGGTTCGAGGTGCGCGTCGACACCGCCTTCGACGCCGTCGTCGCCGCCTGCGCCGACCCCTCGCGCGAGGGGCGCTGGATCACCGAGGAGATCGGCGCCGCCTACCGGCGCCTCCACGACCTCGGCTGGGCCCACAGCGTCGAGGCCTGGCAGGACGGCGAGCTCGTCGGCGGGCTCTACGGGGTGTCGATCGGCGGGCTCTTCGCGGGCGAGTCGATGTTCCACCGGGTCCGCGACGCCTCGAAGGTCGCCCTCGTCGGGCTCGTCGAGCGCTTCCACGCTGACGGCGACCCCCGCCGCATCGTCGACGTGCAGTGGGCGACCGAGCACCTCCGGCGGCTCGGGGCCCAGGAGTGGGCGCGGGAGGTGTACCTGGCGCGGTTGGCGGAGGCCCTCGAGGCGCCTCAGGTGGACCTCGCCGCCGCCGTCCCTCCGCCCTCGGACCCCGGTTCAGGCTCGGGCTCCGGCTCCGCGCACCCGACGCGCACGGTGTAGACGGTCCAGCCCTCGGCCTCGGCGACCTCGACGGCATGGCCGCGCAGCCACGCCCACGCGGGGACGTCGACCCGCGCGACCGGGTCGTCACAGAGGAGGAGGACGGTGGCCCCGTGCGGCAGGTCCCGCGTCGCGCGGGCGGCCTTGACGACCGGCAGGGGGCACCGGTCGCCGCGCGCGTCGACGACGGCCGGGGCGCTCACAGCTCGCTCGTCCCCAGCCGCTCCCGGACCGCGGCGACCACCGCGGGGAGCTCCGCACAGAGCCGGTCCACGTCCTCGGACCGGGTGGGGGAGACGGCCTCGAGCGGCAGGGTCACCCGGACGTTGCCGTGGGTGAGCACGCCCATCGCGGCGAGCACGTGGCTGGGCCGCAGGGTGCTCGACGTGCACGCCGACCCGGACGCCACCGCGAGGCCACGCCGGGCCAGCTCGTCGAGGAGCACCTCTCCGTCGGCGAAGAGCACGCTGAAGGTGGCGACGTGGGGGAGTCGGTCGTCGGGGTCACCGGCGACGACGACGTCGCGCACGCCGGCCGCGGCCGAGCGGATCCGACCGACGAGGGCCCGGGCCGCCTGCTCCTCCGAGGCCCGTTCGGCGGCCACCTGGCGCCAGGCCTCGGCGGCGGCGAGCACGAGCGGAACCCACGGCGGCGAAGGGGCACGGCCCTGCTCCGCCTCGAAGCGGGGGCCGGGCAGCCCCCACCGGGTGCCCGTTCTCACACCGAGGAGCCCGAGCGGCGGCCCGCCGAACATGGTGGCGTCGGCGACGACGACGGACCCGACCGGGGGGACGTCGTCGCGTCCCAGCGACGCGGTGGCGTCGACGACGAGGGGGACACCGGCGGCCCGGGCGGCCTCCTCGGTCGGCCCGAGGGGCTGGCGGGTCCCCACCTCCCCGTTCGCGCTCTGGAGGACCGCCGCGGTGACACCCGGGGCCCCCACGGCCGAGGACCACTCGTCGAGGTCGACCCGCCCGACGCGGTCGACCGGCACGGGCTCGGCCACGCCCTGTGCGACGAGGACGACGGCGCGGTCCACGGCCGAGGCGACGACGCGGTCCCCGGTCCGCCGGCGCGCGTGCCGGAGCCCGGCGACCGCGAGGCCGAGCGCCTCCTCCGCACTGCCGTGGACGGACAGCTCGTCGGGACGCACCCCGAGGGCGTCGGCGAGCACCTCCCGCGCCGTGTCGAGGTGGGCCCGGGCCCGGCGGCCGGGCGGATGGCGCCTCGACGGGTCGGCCCAGGCCTCCGCCAGGGCCGCCTCGAGGGTCTGCACCGCGGCGGGGTGGAGAGGCCCCCGCGCGGCGTCGAGGAGGCCCTCCACGCCGGTGGCCCCCGCGGCCCGGAAGATGTTGTGCGCCACGCCTCGACGGTAGTCCCCCTGACTGCCCCGGCCGGGGGGTGTGCAGTAGGGTGTCCGAAGTCCGTCGACTCTCCACCAGACGAAGGGTGCAGCGGTGCGCCAGCACGACCTCTCCACGCCCCGCCGCCACGGGCGCCGACTCGGCACCTGGGCGCTCCTCGGCGCGCTGACGGCCGCCCTCCTCGGGGGCTGCGCCAGCGGCGAGCTGCGCGGCAACGCCTCCACGGGATGGCTGCCGCCGGCGATCACCGAAAGCGGCAAGACCGTGACGACGCTGTGGATCGGCGCGTGGATCGCCCTCATCGCCGTCGGCCTGCTCGTCATCGGCCTCATCGTCTGGTGCGTCGCCGCGTACCGGCACAAGAAGGACGACACCGAGCTGCCCGTCCAGCTGCGCTACAACGTCCCGATCGAGATCCTCTTCACGGTCGTCCCGATCTTCATGGTCGTCGTGTTCTTCTACTACACCGCTCGCGATGAGTCGACGCTCATCGACACCTCGAAGCAGCCGGACCTCACCGTCAACGTCGTCGCGAAGCAGTGGAGCTGGGACTTCAACTACCTCGACGACGACGTCCACGAGGCCGGGACCCAGGCCATCCTCACCGGCCAGCCGGGCGCGGAGAAGACCATCCCCACGCTCTACCTGCCCGTCGGCGAGCGGGTCGAGTTCGTCCTCACCGCCCGTGACGTCATCCACTCGTTCTGGGTGCCGGCGTTCCTCCAGAAGATGGACATGATCCCGGGGCGGGTCAACCGCTTCCAGGTCGTCCCCACCCAGGAGGGGACCTTCAAGGGCAAGTGCGCCGAGCTGTGCGGCGCCTACCACTCGCAGATGCTCTTCAACGTCAAGGTCGTCCCCCGCCAGGAGTACGACCAGCACATGTCCGAGCTCCGCGCCGCGGGCCAGACCGGCCTGCTCAACAACTCGCTCAACCGCGAGCAGCTGATGGAGGGGCAGACCGTCGGCTCCGAGGGAGGCAACTGACCATGAGCGCCGCGACCGACACGACGATGCTGCGGACCGCCGAGACCCCGGCGCGCACCAAGCGCCTGTCCCCGGGCGCCACCGTCGTCAAGTGGGTGACGACGACCGACCACAAGGTCATCGGCAACCTCTACTTCATCACCTCGTTCGTCTGGTTCCTCCTCGGCGGCATCATGGCCCTGATCATGCGGGCCGAGCTGGCCGAGCCGGGGCTGCAGATCGTCGACAACCCCGACCAGTACAACCAGCTCTTCACGATGCACGGCACGATCATGCTGCTGCTCTTCGCGACACCGCTGTTCGCGGCGTTCGCGAACGCGCTGATGCCGCTGCAGATCGGGTCCCCCGACGTGGCCTTCCCGCGGCTGAACATGTTCGCGTACTGGCTCTACCTCTTCGGCGGGCTCATCGCCGCGGGCGGGTTCCTCACCCCGCACGGCGCCGCCGCGTTCGGCTGGTTCGCCTACGCGCCGCTGTCGGACGAGAGCTACACCCCGGGCCTGGGCGGTGACCTGTGGGTCTTCGGCCTGGCCCTGGCCGGGTTCGGCACCATCCTCGGGTCGGTCAACTTCATCACGACGATCCTCACGATGCGCGCGCCCGGGATGACGATGTTCCGGATGCCGGTCTTCACGTGGGGTGTGCTCATCACCTCGATCCTCGTGCTCCTCATCTTCCCGGCGCTCGCCGCCGCGCTCTTCGCCCTCGGCGCCGACCGGAGGTTCGGCGCGCACGTCTTCGACCCGGCGAGCGGCGGACCGATGATGTGGCAGCACATCTTCTGGTTCTTCGGCCATCCCGAGGTCTACGTCATCGCGCTGCCGTTCTTCGGGATCATCTCCGAGGTCATCCCCGTCTTCTCGCGCAAGCCGGTGTTCGGGTACAAGACCCTCGTCTACGCGACCATCGCCATCGCCGCACTGTCCATGAGCGTCTGGGCGCACCACATGTACGCGACCGGCCAGGTGCTCCTGCCGTTCTTCGCGATCATGTCGATGCTCATCGCCGTGCCCACCGGGGTGAAGTTCTTCAACTGGATCGGCACGATGTGGGGCGGCAAGGTCTCCCTCCACACCCCGATGCTCTGGGCGATCGGGTTCCTCGTCACCTTCCTCTTCGGCGGCCTGACCGGCGTCATCC
>DASSQJ010000358.1:0-12511 GCA_035702545.1 Phycicoccus sp. | reverse complement strand
GAGAGCTCGCCATCCCGGGTGAGACCGACCGGGTGTACCGCTCCGACCATCCCGTCACCGTCGTCGACCACCTGCTCGACCGACGGCTCCGCGTGACCACCGAGGGCGCGGCGAACCGGGTGGTGTGGAACCCGTGGGCCGAGAAGGCCGCGAAGCTCGACGACGTGCGGGACGAGTGGACGAAGTTCGTCTGCGTCGAGGGCGGCAACGTCCTCGACGACGCGATCACCGTCGCGCCGGGACGGTCGCGGTCCTTGACCTACCGCGTGGAGGTGTTCCCGCGCTGACGCCCGCCTCACCGGGGCCGGGGGTGACGGACCTCTCGCCGGTCGGGGCTGTCGGCATCCGGATGCCTCGCGGCACCATCGAGGTGGGGCCTGGTCGAGGAGTTGGTCATGCCGAGAGCGTCGAGGACCGCGGCGGTCGCGCTCGCCCTCGCGGGCGGCTACGCCGTGATCCACCGCCTGGGCGCCACCTCCGGCTCGACCGCGGCGGAGCGCGCCCGCGCGCTGCCGGGCGACGAGCTCATCCGCTCGCCTTCGCTCGTCACCAACCACGCCGCGACGTTGCCCGCCCCGCCGGAGGAGGTGTGGCCGTGGCTCAACCAGGTCGGCTGGCACCGCGGCGGCTGGTACACCCCCCGCTGGGTCGACCGACTCCTCTTCCCCGACAACTGGCCGAGCGCCACCACCCTCGACCCGGCCCTCGTCCGCGAGCTGAGGCCCGGCGACTCGGTGCCCGACGGGCCGCCGGGGACCGCCCACTTCGTCGTCGAGCGCGCCGACACGCCCGGCCTGCTCGTCCTGCACTCGCGAACGCACCTGCCACCCGGATGGGCGGAGCGGTACGGCGCGAGCCTCGACTGGGTGTGGACCTTCGCGCTCGACCCGTTGGGGCAGAACCGGACCCGGATGCTCATCCGCAACCGTGGACGGGTCCGGCCGGGATGGCTCGACCTCGCGTACCGGGCCCTCATCGTCCCGGCGGACCACGTCATGACGAGGGGGATGTTCGAGGGCCTCGCCGAGCGGGTCGCGCCATGAGACGGGCGCTGGCTGCGGTCGAGGTCGCGCTCGCCGCGGTGGCGGTCCTGGCGGACCTGTTCCTGCCGTCGCTCGTCCTCGTCGCGATGGCGGCGGTGTCGCTGCTCGTGCGAGGCGACCGCCCCGTCACCCTGGGCCTGCGGCGGCTGAGCCGACCCGGACGTGACGTGGCGGAGGTCCTTGCGGTGACCGTCGGGTGGACGGTGCTCCAGCTGGCCCTTGTCATGCCGGTCGTCGAGCACCTGACCGGCGAGACCCAGGACGTGTCGCAGTTCGAGGACCTCGAGGGGAACGTCCCGATGCTGCTGCTCCTCCTGCTGCTGTCGTGGACGCTCGCGGCGGTGGGCGAGGAGCTCGCCTTCCGCGGTTACCTGTTCACCCGCGCGCGGCAGGCGCTCGGGCCGGGGAGGGCGGCGCTCGTCGGGGCGGTCCTGGCCTCCTCCCTCCTCTTCGGCCTCATCCACACCGAGCAGGGGGCGGTCGGCGTCGTCCTCGCCACCATCGACGGGGCGTTCTACGCGTGGCTGCGGATCCGCTACGACAGCCTGTGGGCGTCGGTGCTCGCCCACGGCACGACGAACACGATCGGCATGGTCGCCTACTTCCTCGTCGGCCCGGTGGCGGCCCTCTGGTGAGGGGCACCCGGTCTGTCGGAGTCCGGCGCTAGGGTCTCCCGCAGGATCGAGAAGCACGGCCGCAAGCCCTCCGGCTGGCCGTCTGGCAACCGCGCTCCCGGCACGGTGCCCCCGGAGGAAGATCCGCCCGCCGGCCGCCCGGCCCGCGGGAAGACGGATGCCGTGGCCCCGGTCGAATCCCGGGTGACCCACGGGGACAGGAGATCTCCCATGCCCGACGCCAACCCCTTCGACGGCCTCGTCGGTTCGCCGCGCGAGTGGTGCCGCCGTTACACCCCCGGCCACGCCGTGCACTGGATCCAGGTGAAGATGGCGCTGCGGACCGCGCCCATCCCCTACACCCTCGTCGGGGTGGCGGGCGAGCACGCGACCGTCCGGCACGAGCCCACCGGCGCCGAGGAGCGCTGGCGGCTCCACGACGCCGCGCGCCTGCTCGCCGCAACGCTCCTCGCCGGCTCGCCGAGCGTGGAGCTCCACGAGCACGGGCTCCTCACGGTGCGCAGCCACGACGGCCGACGGTGCTTCTTCCCGTGCCGGGTGCCCGAGGACTGGGGCGACTGCACCGAGGTCGAGGTGGGCGGCATCGCCGGGATCCGCCTGGGCTGACCACCGCCTCCAACGCCCCGCCGCTCCCCGACTTCGTTTGCCAAGCGCCGCGAAACACGCCGTGTTGCCCGGAATCCGGCATACGAAGTCGGGGAGGGGGGCGCGGGTGGAGGTGTAAGTGCGCGAATATCGCCGCGGTATCACCTCGACCGACGCCACCTCGACCTGAACCGACGCCACCTGGACCTCGACCGACGACGCGCGGGGCCGGTCAGCCCTGGGCGGAGGCCCGTCGGACGAAGTCGGCGAGGTCGGCGCTCTGCCGGCGCCGGCTCGGCTCGTGGACGTACATCATGTGCCCGGCCTCGTAGTAGCGGTGCTCGATGTCGTCGAGCCGCTCCCGGGGCAGGGCCAGGTGGGCGAACGTCTCCTGGGCCGCGTAGTACGGCGTCGCCCCGTCGAGGTACCCGTACGCGACGTGCACCTTCAGGTGCGGGTTGGCCCGCATCGCCCGGGCCAGGCGGTCGCTGACGTCGACCGGCCGGCCCTCGAACTCCTTGTAGGACCACTCCTCGTTCGCCGTCACCGACAGCTGCACGTACGGCAGGTCGTTCTCGTAGCCGAGCTCGCTGCGGACGTAGTGGTTCCACGCGGCCGAGTAGGCCCCCGAGAAGGCGTCCATGCTCGGGTCGTGGGTCATCTTCTCCGCCACCGGGTCTCCGGCCGGGCCGGAGAAGCGCCCGTCGAGGCGGCCCACGACGAGGCGCTCGTCGCGGCGCAGCTCGGCGAAGAAGTGGAGGTGCTCGACGCGCAGGTCCGAGAGGTCGACGTACCGCTCGCTCAGCCCGGTGAGCCGCGCGATGGTCCGCACCGCCTCCCTCCGGTCCCGCTCCGGGAGCCGGTGCCCGCGGGCGAGCGCCCACGGGTAGGTCCGCTCGGCGAACTCCTCGGCCTCGGCGAGCACCTTCCGCATCGACGTGCGGCCGTGCTTGCCGTGGTAGTTCGCGATGGCGGCGTAGGTCGGCAGGAACCCGACGAAGCCGCGGTCCTCCGGCTCGTGGAGGCCGATCGACCCGAGGTCGATGACGGAGGAGACGAGGACGACGCCGTTGAGGTACATCCCGTACTTGGTCTGGAGGTGGTCGGCCAGGGCGGCGGCACGCACCGTGCCGTAGGACTCGCCGGCGACGAACTTCGGTGAGAGCCAACGGTTGTGCCGAGTCGTCCAGAGCCGGATGATCTCCCCGACGCTCTCGATGTCGCCGGTGAAGCCGTGGTAGTCCTTGGCCGTTCCGCCCGTGACCGCCCGGGAGAACCCGGTCGAGACGGGGTCGATGAAGACGAGGTCGCAGACCGTGAGGAGCGTCTCGAGGTTGTCGACGAGGCCGTACGGCGGGGCGGCGACGTCGCCGACGTCACCCGACACGACGCGGCGGGGGCCGAGCAGGCCGAGGTGCAGCCACACCGAGCTCGACCCGGGCCCTCCGTTGAACGCGAACATCACCGGCCGGGCCGTGTCGGACTCGGGCTGGACGACGTACGACGTCACCGAGAGCTCCGCCTTGGGCTTCAGGCCGAGGGACTTGCCGTCCTCGACGACCTCCTCGCGCAGGACGATGCGCCCCGTCGTCGCCGTGTAGGCCAGCCGTCGGCGGCCGATCCGGAGCGTGTGCTCGGTCGTGACGAGGTCGTCGACGGGCTCGGCGGGGGTCGCCGTCGTCGAGGGGGTCGTCGGCTCCGGCTCGCTCGGGGTGGACGGTGCCGGCTGCGCGGGAGGGGTGCTCTCGGTCATCCCGTCACCCTAGGCGGCGAGGCCGCCCGGCCGGGAGGTCGGGCTCGGGAGGGTTGGCCCGGCCATCAGCTCAGAACCAGCCGAGTCCCTCGGCGATGAGGAGGACACCGAAAATCGCGAAGGCGGCCGCCGCCCCGTACTTGATGACCTTCTCCGGCAGCTTCTTCCCGAGGACGGCCCCGACCCCGATGGCGAGGGCGTCGGCGAGCACCATCCCGAGGGTGCTGCCGACCCAGGTGCCGAACCAGTCCTCCCGGGTCGCGAGGGTGATCGTCGCGAGCATCGTCTTGTCGCCCAGCTCGGCGAGGAAGAATGCGCCGCCGACGGCGAGGATCGCGGCGCCGCTGCTGCGACGGGCCTTGTCGGCCTCCTCGTCCGTCAGCTCGTCGCCGCGCAGCGTCCACAGTGCGAAGGCGAGGAAGGCGAGGCCGGCGACGACCGAGATGGCGCCCTGGTACTTCGAGAACGCGGTCCCGACGGCCAACCCGATGCCGACCGACAGCAGGTGGACGATCGCCGTCGCGACGGTGATGCCGATGAGGACGTCGCGGACCCGGTACCGGGCGGCGAAGGTCATCGCCATGAGCTGGCTCTTGTCGCCGAGCTCGGCGACGAAGATGACGACGGTGCTCAGGAGGAAGGCGTACATGCGGTGGTCTCCTCGCGGCCCGGACGAGAAGCGCCGTGGACGATCTCGGCCGGACCACGTCCGGTCGGGGTCGTGGAACTGGCCGAAAGTCTCGTCCGCCACCCGGAGGTGGCCCGCCGCACCGGACCCGGAGATCAGCATGTCGACACGGCGATCGGGGACTACTCCCTTTCGGGCACCACGGTAGGCCAGGTCGGCCCCGGCGCCGAAATCGGCGAGGGCGCCTGCCCGCCGACCGGACACCGGGATGGATGTGGGCGCCGCCGCGGTTGGACCTCCCCGTGACCACCTCCCCAGCTCCCGACACCCCGACCGCCTCTCGGACCGCCCCGCGCGAGGTCCGCCTCGTCTCCCGACCGGTCGGCTGGCCGACGCCGGACGACTTCGCCCTCGTCCCGAGCGAGGTGCCCGACCTCGCCGACGGGCAGGTCCGCGTCCGCAACGTCGTCATGTCCGTCGACCCGTACATGCGCGGCCGGATGAGCGCCGCGAAGTCGTACGCCGCCCCCTACGAGCTCGACCACGCGATGCTCGGCGGTGCCGTGGGGGTCGTCGAGGAGTCCCGCGCCGAGGGGATCGCCGTGGGTGACCACGTGCTGCACGGACTCGGCTGGCGCGAGGTCGCCGTCGTCGACGCGGCGGCGGCGCGGGTCGTCGACGTCGAGGCGGCGCCGGCGTCGGCCTACCTCGGCGTCCTCGGCATGACCGGGCTCACCGCCTACGCCGGGCTGACCCGGATCGCGGCGATCGAGCCCGGCGACGTCGTGTTCGTCTCCGGTGCCGCGGGCGCCGTCGGCGGTGCCGTCGGGCAGGTCGCACGGGCCCTCGGCGCGGGCCGTGTCATCGGCAGCGCCGGGTCCGCGGAGAAGGTGCGCCACCTCGTCGACGACCTCGGCTTCGACGCCGCGTTCGACTACCACGACGGGGTGTCGCGGCAGCTGCGCGAGGCGGCGCCCGACGGCATCGACGTCTACTTCGACAACGTCGGCGGCGACCACCTCGAGGCGGCGATCGGGTCGCTGCGCCTGCACGGCCGGATCGCCGTCTGCGGGATGATCTCCGTCTACAACGACACCGAGCCGGCTCCCGGCCCGCGCAACCTCGCCCGGCTCATCCAGACCCGGGGCCGGATCGAGGGCTTCCTCGTCGGAGACCACGGCGACCTGGCCGGGGAGTACGCCCGCAGGGCCGCCGGGTGGCTCGCCGACGGCACCCTCTCGCTGCGCGAGACCTCCGTCGACGGCATCGAGCACGCCGTCGACGCCTTCCTCGCGATGCTCCGCGGGGAGAACACCGGGAAGATGGTCGTCCGCCTCTGAGCACCCCCGGCGCCCCGGCTCGTAGGTTGGGGTGATGAGCGACATGCGGTACGTGACCCTCGGCGACAGCGACCTCGAGGTTTCGGTGCTCGGCATCGGGTGCAACGCCTTCGGCGCGCGGATCGACGCGGATCGGACCCGTGCCGTCGTCGACGCGGCGGTGGATGCCGGCGTCACCCTCTTCGACACCGCCGACGTCTACGGGGATGGCGCCAGCGAAGAGCTCCTCGGCCGCGCTCTCGGAGCCCGCCGGGACTCCGTCATCCTCGCGACGAAGTTCGGGATGGGCGGTGCGGCCGGCGAGGCGGTCGGCGGCCACGGCAGCCGCGCGTACGTCCGGTCCGCCGTCGAGGCGAGCCTGACCCGGCTCGGCACGGACCGGATCGACCTCTACCAGCTGCACCGCCCGGACCCGTTGACGCCGATCGAGGAGACACTCGGGGCGCTCGACGAGCTCGTCACCGAGGGCAAGGTCCGCTTCGTCGGTTCGTCCAATCTCGCCGCGTGGCAGGTCGTCGACGCCGACTGGGCCTCCCGCACAGGGGGATTCGCGCGGTTCGTCTCGGCCCAGAACGAGTACTCGCTGTACAACCGCGCCGCGGAGGCCGAGCTCGTGCCGGCGTGCGAGGCGGTGGGGGTCGGGCTGCTGCCGTACTTCCCGCTCGCCTACGGGCTGCTCACCGGCAAGTACCGGCGCGGGCAGGGGGCACCCGAGGGGACCCGGCTGGCGCTGCCGGCGCAGGCGTCCCGGCTCGAGGGGGCGAGGTGGGACCGCATCGACGCACTCCAGGCCCTCGCCGACGAGCGGGGGGTCTCCTTGCTGACCCTCGCCGTCGGCGGGCTCGCCGCCCAGCCGGCGGTCGCGAGCGTCATCGCCGGAGCCACCCGCCCCGAGCAGGTCGTCGCGAACGCCGCCGCGGCCGCGTGGGAGCCGACGGCCGAGGACCTGGCGGCGCTCGACGACGTGCGCGAAGGACCCGCCTTCTCGTACACGACCTTCGCCTGAGCGGCGTCGCTCACCCCCGTCGCCGGCCAGGACTCGCGTCGGGCAGGCTGGACCCGATGACCTCCGCTCCGAGGACCAGCACGTCGACGCCGTGGCACGCGCTCGCGGCAGCGGAGGTGGCCGACCGCCTCGGGACCGAGGTGGCCCACGGTCTGGACCCGTCCGAGGCGTCCCGCCGGCTCGCCGAGGACGGACCCAACCTGCTCCCCGAGCACCGGGGCCGCAGCATCCTCGACCTCGTCCTCGAGCAGGTCAGGGACGTGATGATCCTCCTGCTCGCCGCGGCCGCGGTCGTGTCCGGCCTCGTCGGGGAGGCGGCGGACACCATCGCGATCGTCGTCATCGTCGTCCTCAACGCCACGATCGGGGTCGTCCAGTCCTACCGCGCCGAGCAGGCTGTCGAGGCGTTGCGGGCGATGGCCGCCCCCCGGGCCCGCGTCGTCCGCGGTGGGACATTGCTCGTCGTCCCCGCCGAGAACCTCGTCGTGGGGGACGTCGTCCTCCTCGAGGCCGGCGGTGTCGTGCCCGCCGACGCGCGCCTCGTCGAGGCCGCGCGGCTCCGGGTCGCCGAGGCGGCCCTGACCGGCGAGTCGGTGCCGGTCGACAAGTCGGTCGAGGCCGTGCCGGGTGAGGACGTCCCCGTCGGTGACCGTGCCGACATGGCCTTCCGGGGAACGGAGGTGACGTCGGGGCGCGGCCGGGGGGTCGTCGTGGCCGTGGGCACCGACACCGAGATCGGCCAGGTGGCCACCCTCATCGCCGGTGCGGAGGACGTGCGGACGCCCCTCCAGCGCCGGCTCGCGCACCTGTCCGCGCGCCTCGCCGTCGCGGTCATCGCCATCGCGGCCGTCGTCTTCGTCGCGGGACTGCTCCGGGGTGAGGACCCGCTGAACATGCTGCTCACCGCCGTGAGCCTCGCCGTGGCCGCGGTCCCGGAGGCGCTGCCGGCCGTCGTCACCATCTCGCTGGCCCTCGGGGCGCGGGCCATGGCGCGGCGGAACGCTCTCGTCCGGCGCCTGCCGGCGGTCGAGACGCTCGGCTCCGTCACCTACATCTGCTCGGACAAGACCGGGACGCTCACCGAGAACAGGATGACCGTCGACGCCGCGTGGGCCCCGGACGGCGACACCGACGAGCTCGCCCGCGCCGTCACCGCCTGCAACGACGCCGTCCTGCCGACGGACGCCGCCGAACCGGGTGTGGCCCACGGGGACCCGACCGAGGTCGCGCTGCTCGCGTGGGCTCGCGACGTGGGAGCCGGCTCGTGGGAGCTCCCGCGGCGGCTCGCCGAGATCCCGTTCGACGCGGCGCGGCGGCGCATGGTCACCATCCACGAGCGGCCTCCGGGTTCGCACGGGGCCGCACCCCTCGTCGCCTACGCGAAGGGGGCTCCGGAGGCGGTGCTGCCGCGGTGCCTGCTCGACGCCGATGCGCGGGCGGCGGCCGGGGCGCAGGCGACGGCGATGGCCGGCGCCGGGCTGCGGGTCCTCGCCGTCGCGCGCCGTGAGCTGCCGGCGGTCCCGGGCGACCTCGCCGAGGCGGAGGACGGGATGTCCCTCGTCGGCCTCGTCGGGATGATCGACCCGCCGCGCGCGGAGGCCGCGGACGCGGTCGCCGAGTGCCGCACCGCCGGCATCGTCCCGGTGATGATCACCGGGGACCACCCGGTCACCGCGCACGCGGTGGCGGCGCGGGTGGGGGTGGCCGAGGAGCACCATGAGGCGTCCGACGTGCTCACGGGACGTGACCTGACGGACCTCGACGACGCCGACCTGCTCGAGCGGGTCGGCGATGCCCGCGTCTACGCGCGGGTCGACCCGGCGCAGAAGATTCGGATCGTCCGGGCGCTCCAGGCTCGCGGCGAGGTGGCCGCGATGACCGGCGACGGCGTCAACGACGCGCCGGCGCTGCGCCAGGCCGACATCGGGGTCGCGATGGGCCGGGGCGGGACCGACGTGGCGCGCGGGGCATCCGCGATGGTCCTCCTCGACGACAACTTCGCGACGATCGTCATGGCGGTGCGCGAGGGCCGGCGCATCTACGACAACATCCGCCGCTTCGTGAAGTACAACCTCACCGGCAACGCGGGCGAGATCTGGGTGATGTTCCTCGCCCCCTTCCTCGGGTTCCCGTTGCCGCTGCTGCCGCTGCACATCCTCTGGGTCAACCTCGTCACCGACGGCCTGCCGGGCCTGGCGCTCGCCCGGGAGCCCGGGGAGGCGGGGGTCATGCGGCGCCCGCCCCGGCCACCCCGCGAGAGCCTGTTCGCGCACGGGGTGACGTGGCACATCGGGTGGGTGGGGCTGCTCATCGGCGGCGTGACCCTCGTCGGCCTGGCCTGGTCCTGGGGCATGGGGGACGAGAACTGGCGGACCGTCGTCTTCACGGTCCTCGTCTTCGCCCAGCTGGGCCACTCCCTCGCCGTCCGGTCCGACACGCTGCCCTCCTTCGGGCGGAGGTTCGCGACCAACCCCGCGCTGCTCGGGGCGGTCCTGGGCACCGTCGTGCTGCACCTCGCCGTCGTCTACGTCCCGTGGCTCCAGGAGGTCTTCCACACCGGGGCGCTGCGGGCCGACCAGCTCGCGGTGTGCGTCGCGCTCGCGCTCGTCGTGCCCGCGGCCGTGGAGGTCGAGAAGGTGCTCGTCCGGCGCGGGCTGCTCTACGACCGCCGGGGCCGCCGGGCGTGACGGCACGGCCCGCGGACGGCGTCCCTGTCTAGGCTGGCCGCATGTCCTTGCCGCGCCCCTACCCTCCGGACTCGTACCTCGGCGAGGCGGGGGAGGCGAGTGCCTGGCTGCGCCGGTCGGATGAGCCGGCGGAGATCGCCTACCGGCACGGGGGAACGTGCGAGTACCTCGCGACCGGGGACCAGACCGCCGGACGGTTCGGCCTGTACCGGTGGACCTTCGGCGAGACCGAGTCCGGCCCGGACCCGCACTTCCACCGCTCCATCTCCGAGCAGTTCTACGTGCTCTCCGGCGAGGTCCGGCTGTTCGACGGCCGCGCGTGGGTCACCGCGCAGTCCGGGGACTTCCTCTACGTGCCCGAGGGCGGCATCCACGGCTTCCGGGGCGGGGGCGGCGCCTCGATGCTGCTGATGTTCGCGCCAGGGGGACCGCGTGAGGACTACTTCGAGACCCTGGCCCGCGGGGAACCGATGACCGAGGCGGAGCGTGCCGCGTTCATGGATCGGCACGACACGTACTGGGTCTGACGTCGGCCGAACGGTGCGGGTCCTTCGGGGTCGGTACCGGGCGCCGGCTCAGGTGCCGGTTGACCCGTCGGCGAGCTCGCGGAGGATGTCGAGGTGCCCGTTGTGGCGCGCGTTCTCCTCGATGAGGTGGAGCACGACCCACCGCAGGGTCGGGTGTTCGCCGGAGTTCATCGGCGTGACCGACCTGTCGTCGAGGTCGAGGCTCTCGATGATGCGGTCGGTGCGGGCGGCCTGCTCCACGTAGGCGGCGAGGGTGTCGGCCAACGGGGCGGTCGCGCCGTCGATGAACTCCTGGTCGGGGGACTCGTCGGTCCACGGCCCGAGGTCCGGCCCGCCGACGAAGCGGTTCTCGATCCACGAGTGCTCGACCCAGCGGAGGTGGTTCACGACCCCGCCGATGCTCATGAGCGGCGAGGTGGCGACCGGCGCCGCGGACGCGTCCTCGGCGGCGAGGTCGCGGCACTTCGCGGCCGCGACGTCGCGGGTGTACTGGAGCATCGTCAGGAGCGTCGAGCGCTCGTCCCAGGTCGTCGGGGTGTCGTCAGGTGTCATCCGGCCACTCTTCACGGCCCGGCCCCGGACTCGCCACCCGGTTTGTCGCAGCGCCTCCGCCCGGACGAGGCTCTTCGCGGACGCGTCTCGTCCGCGGGCATCCCTAGGGTGGACTCCCATGACGAGCAACCTCGGTTTCACGTCGGGCCGGCCACCACAGTGGGACCTCGAGCGTTTCCTGCGAGGCGACGAGGTCGACACGGCCGCCATCACCCTGGAGCGCAACCGGCGCACGTTCGCCTGGAAGTGTGCTGACGTTGGCGCCGAGGGGCTGGCCTTGCGCCTCGGCGCGACGACGGTCACCCTGGGGGGCCTTCTCAAGCACCTGGCGTGGGTGGAGGAGCTCTACTTCCAGGTCAGGCTCGCCGGTCGCCCGCCTACGGCGCCGTTCGACGAGTTGGACCTCGATCGCGACTGGAACGACTGGCCCTGGTCCACGGCGGCCGGCGATGCCCCCGAAACCCTGCGTGCGCTCTGGATCGACTCCGTGCACCGCTCCCGTGACGCGCTGGCCGAGGTGCTGGCCCGTGGTGGGCTGGAGCAGACGACACCGGCCGGGATGAGCCTGCGCCGCCTGTTGGCGGACATGGTCGAGGAGTACGCCCGCCACACCGGGCACGCTGACCTGCTCCGGGAGGAGGTCGACGGGACCACCGGAGAAGGTCCTCCGCCGGACTTCCCGGTGCCCTGAAGGGCAGGTGGCGCACCAGCCTGCGCGCGTCCAGGATGACGAAGCCGCCGGAGATGCGCAGAGTTGACGCCGTGTCGCGCCCGGTGCGGTCGTCGACGTCAGGTTCTCGCAGAGCCGAGATACCCCGTCAGCTGCCTGGTGTCGCCTGTGGTGCAGGTGGCGGAGGAGCGAACACGACATCTGCGGCGTCGGTCCACTGAGTCGATTCACCCTTCACGAGCAGGTACTGGGTGACCTTCGTGCCGTCCAGACGGGCGAGGAGCGCGAGCCATCCGTCGGTGTCGGCGCCCCTGAGCGATCTCGCCCGAAGGGCAGCGGGCAGTTGGATCGTGGTCTGCGCGACGTTGGTGGTGGTTGTGCCCTCGGCGCGCGTCGGCGCCCCCGAGGAGAGGGCGCGGGCTGCCGCGGTCACGGTGGTGGCGACGTCACGACGGGCGTTGATGGTCGCGACGGATGCCTGGGAGCGGCCGATCACATCGCTGCCGACGACGTAGGCGATGCCGACGAGCGCAGCTGCGGACACGATGGCCGCCGCGAGCAGGGTCGTGTTGCGCTGTTCGGGGTAGTCGCCCCAGTACCTGACGACTGAACCCCAAGCGGCGATCACGACGGCACCGAGTCCGGCGGTCCACCACTTGGAGATCGCCGTGGCGGCGGACTCTATGACGGAAACGGATTGGGGTGTTCTGCCGATGAAGGCGTTGAAGCCGTCGCCCTGGGCCATCTCGGTGGGTGTGCCGAGTAGGTAGAGGCCTTGCAGGAGGGTCTGGGACGGGGCGACGAGGTCGTCACCGTCGGCGGCGACGGCGCCTGCCGGTAGGGCTGAGGTGGGCTCGGTGATGTTGCCGTTGGCGGCGACGGTGCGTGGCGTGCTGGGTGGTGTGCTCATGGCGTCTCCCCTCGATGTGCGGTTCCCGACCTGAGGACGCACCAGGTGACCTGCAACTGCCCGTGCCCGAGGCCCGAGGCCCCCTCGTCCGTAGTGTCTCGGTGCTCATCACGATCGGCAACTCGAGGCGAGGGCTCCCGACCACCTGGGGTCATCGGGGGACGGACGCGCGCTC
>DASSQJ010000357.1:0-3919 GCA_035702545.1 Phycicoccus sp. | reverse complement strand
CCCGGCACCCACACCCCCGTCCCGCTGCCCACGCGGATTGCCCGGGCGATCGAGGAGTCGGCGGCAGCCGACCGGGTGTCGGCACTCCTCGCACCGTTCGCAGGGCCCGTGGGCGCCACCGGCCTGGGCGACCTGCTCCGCGACCGGCTCGTCGGCCACGCCCTCCACCCGGCCCTCACCGACGTGCCGATCGGGGCGTGGACGGCGGCCACGGTCATCGACGTCCGGGGCCGGAGGGCGGAGCGGCGGGCGGCCACCGCCTTCGAGGTGCTCGGTCTGCTGGCCGCCGTCCCCACGGCGCTCACCGGGCTCGCCGAGTGGAGCCGCACCGCGGGTGCCGACCGTCGGGTCGGCTCGGCCCACGCCGCGGTGAACACCGTCGCCCTCGGGTTGCACGCCGCCTCGTGGGCTGCCCGGCGCTCGGGTCGGCACGGCCTCGGCGTCACGGCCGGGCTCCTGGGAAACGCCGCCGTGGGGGTCTCCGCCTTCCTCGGCGGGCACCTGAGCACCGTCCGCAAGGTGGGGAGCAGCGCCCTGACGGAGCCGCCGCAGCCGGATGCCCGGTAGGACGCTAGGACCCGTCGACGGTGCGCGGCTCGGCGGTGAGGTGGTGCTCGTCGTCGATGGGCATCGGCGTCCCGTCGGGTGCCAGCGGCTGCGTGACCGCGTGGTCGCCGGGTGGGAGGTCACCCCGGGGCACGGTGGCGCCGCCCTCCTCCACGACCTGCGGGCTGTCCCCGGGGGTCACTGGGGTCGACTCGGTCGTTCGCCCCTTGTCGCCCCGATGATCTGCGTCCCGGTTGGCCATGGGTCCTCCCTCGCCGATGCGGCCGACGGGCAGCCGACCTGCGGGATGCCTACCCGTGCCGGCCATCACGGAAACCGATCCGACCGGCTCGGGAATCCGGTGACGGGGACACCCACGGCGGCACCCGCTCGTCCTAGGGTCGTCGGCACCCCTTCCCCGAGAGCCAGGAGGCACGGTGAACGACGCACCCTCCACCGGTGGTGCCGCCTTTCCCGCCGAGCTCGTCCTCGTCCGGCACGCCGAGAGCGTCGGCAACCTCGCCGCCGAGGCGGCCGGGCGAGAAGGACTCGTCCGGCTCGACCTGGCGTACCGCGACCCCGACACCCCGTTGTCCGAGAACGGGCTCGCGCAGGCGGAGGCACTCGGCCGCCACGTGGCACGGGCACCGGGCGAGCGGCGCCCACAGGTCGTCCTCGGCTCGCCCTACGTGCGGGCACGCGCCACGGTGGAGCGGGCGCTCGACTGGCCGGGGTCTCCCCGCCCGGTCCTCGACGAACGGCTCCGGGAGCGCGACCTCGGCCTCTTCGACGGCTTCACCGGTCACGGCATCCGCGAGACCTACCCGGAGGAGGCACAGCGTCGGGCCGCCATGGGGAAGTTCTACTACCGGCCGCCGGGCGGCGAGAGCTGGACCGACGTCGTGCTGCGAGTGCGCGGCGTCCTCGCCGAGATCCTCGGCACACACGCGGGCCGGCGGGTCTGGGTCTTCACCCACCAGGCGGTCATCATGGCCTTCCGCTACATCCTCGAGGACCTCGACGAGGAGGAGCTCCTTCGCATCGACGGCGCCGCCCCGCTGGGGAACTGCTCGATGACCGTCTACCGGCCGGAGGACGAGCGGATGCGGCTCGTCGAGTACGGGGCGGTCGACCACCTCGAGGGCTCGCCAGCACGGCCGACCCACGAGGAGCCGCACACCCCGGTCGATCCGGGAGACACGGGGGCCGGTCGTGCCTGACGTCAGACGAGCAGGACGGCAGAACCGACCGGGTGACCCGGAGCCAGAGACGTTGGACGGCGACGACGGCGACGACGGCGCTGCCGAGCCCGTCCTCGTCACCCCCGACCTGCTGCGTAAGTGGGGGCTTCCCGGCCCCGGTGGCGACAAGGAGGCCAAGGGCCGGCTCCTCGTCGTCGGCGGGAGCGAGAGCACCCCCGGCGCCGTGCTCCTCGCCGCCGAGGCGGCCCTGCGCTCGGGAGCCGGCAAGGTCCAGGTCGCGACGACCGCGTCGACCGCGCCGCACGTGGCCACGGCGCTCCCCGAAGGGCTCGTCGTGGGGCTCCCCGCTCGCGACGGGGAGATCGCCCCCACCGCGGCGGACCGCGTCCTCGAGCTCGCCGAGGGAGCCGACGCGGTGCTCGCCGGCCCCGGTCTCGCCGGCCCCGACGCCGCCGTCGCCCTCCTCGAGGCCCTCGTCCCTGACCTGGACACCGTGCTCGCCCTCGACGCGCTGGGGACCGTCTTCGTCACCGCCCACCCCGACGGCCTGCGCCACCTCGCCGACCGCGCCCTCGTCACCGTCAACGCGACCGAGCTCGCTGCGGTCCTCGGCGAGGACCCGGATACCGTGGGCGAGGACCAGCTCGGCGCCACCCGTCGGGCGGCCCGGCGGCTCGGGGTCGCGGTGCTCTCCGGCGCCGACGTGTCGTACGCGGTCGCGGCATCCGGTCGCGCGTGGCGGGTGGAGGCGGGCGCGCCAGGCGCGGCCGTCGCCGGGTCCGGTGACGTCAAGGCCGGCGCTGTGGCGGCACTGCTCGCGCGGGGTGAGCAGCCGGTCCGAGCGGCCGCCATCGGTGCGTACCTCCACGGACGGACCGGCGAGGTCCTCACCGGCACGGTGGGGCAGGTCGGCATCCTCGCCCGCGAGGTCGCCGCCGCCCTCCCGAGGACTCTCGCCGAGCTCCGCGCAGCAGGACCCTGAGAACCTCTCAGCGCTCCCTCGGACGCGTTGTCACGGATCCCCCGGCCGCCGTGGTCCCGAGTGATAATCGGGGATTGTTCTACGGTTCTCGCAGGTCAGGGTTGGGAGGGGTGGGGCTATGACGGATGACGTCGCATTCGGGACCGGCGGCCTGCTCGCCGACGAGGCGTCGCTGCACCTCATGGACCTCGCCGAGGCGATGCGGTCCCTCTCCGTCCACGTGGGGGGAGCCGACGACTCCTCGCTCGAACGGCTCGTCGACACTGCGGCGGCGCACATTCCCGGAGTCCGCTGGGCCAGCGTCACGACGCTGCGCGCCGGGAGGTTCCGGACCGAGGCCTCCTCCGACCCGGCGGCCGCGCGCGCCGACGCCATCCAGTACGAGGTGGGCGCCGGGCCGTGCGTCGACGCCGTCCTCGAGGAGCACGTCCTCGTCGTCGAGGACCTCGAGCACGACGCGCGCTGGCCCGAGTTCGCCGCGCGGGCCCGCGAGGAGGTCGGCGTCGCCGGCGTGCTCGCCTACCGGCTCACCCTGCAGAGCGACTCCCCGGCGATCGCGTGCCTCAACGCGTACTCCGCCACCGTCGGTGCGGTGGACGACGCATCCGTCGCGACGGGCCTGGTGCTCGCGACGCACGCCTCCCTCCTCGTCAGCGCGGTCCTCGACCGGGAACGGGCCCACCACCTCGAGCGGGCGTTGCGGAGCAACCGTGAGATCGGAGTCGCGATGGGTGTCCTCATGCAGCGTCACGGCCTGAGCCGCGAGCAGGCCTTCGACGTGCTGAGGGTGGCCAGCCAGGACTCCAACCGCAAGCTGGCCGACCTCGCCGTGGAGGTCGCCGACACGGGCACCATCGCCCTTCGCCGGTGGCCGCCGTCGGTGCCCCGCCGCGAGTGAGGCAGCCACGTCGTCCGGGCACGCGGCGGCAGGGAGTGCTGGGGCCGGTCAGGTGGAGTCGATCTGGTGGCAGGGTGAGAACGAGAAGACCAGCCGCCCGGCGAGGATCTCGTGGGCGCTGCGAGCCACGCTCTGGTCATGCGAGTAGGCGTGTGCCCGGATGAGGGCGAGCGCGTCGTCCTCGGCGACCAGGAGCTGAGCGACCACCATCCCCGTCGCGTGATGGACCTCAGCGCGCTCGGCCCACGGGCCGCGGCCCGCCTCCTGCTCGCTCGGTGCGCCAGCGAGGAG
>DASSQJ010000356.1:0-8208 GCA_035702545.1 Phycicoccus sp. | reverse complement strand
TCTGGAACCCGGCGACGCACCCCACGGAGCGGATGGTGCCCGTCGTCGCCGTGGCGGTGACCATCGGGGCGGCGGCCGCCGTGCTGGCCCTCGGGCAGGCCCTGCGTCGCCGGCGCGCGGTGCCGCTGCTGCTCCCCGGGGCGCTGGGCCTGGCCCTCGCGGTGCTGAGCGCGCTCGACCCGGCCGGCGTCTGGACCCGGGTCGTCACCGACGTCCCGGGTGGAGGGCTGCTCCGGGACGCCCAGAAGCTCGTGGCCCCGGTCGTCGTCGTCGTGGCCGCGGGGACAGGGGTGCTCGCGGTCAGGCTGGCGGCCCGGCGACCGGCGGGCCCGGCCGGCGCCGTGCTCGTCGCCGCGCTGCCGGTCCTCTGCCTGCCGTCCCTGGCCTGGGGCGTCGGCGGACGCCTCGCCGCGGTCGAGGTGCCCGCGGACGTGCGCGGGGCCGCCACGCAGCTGTCGTCCGCACCCCCGGGAGCGGTGGGTCTCCTGCCCTGGTCCCAGTACCGGCGCTACGCCTGGAACGGCGACCGGATCTCCCTCACGCTGGCCCCCCGGATGGTGGACCAACGGGTCCTCCTCGACGACGGCCTCCCGCTCGCGTCGGGACGGGTCGCCGGCGAGGACCCCGCGTCGGCGCGGGTCACCGCGGCCATCGAGGCGGGCACCGACCCCGTGCAGGCCCTCCGGGACGAGGGTGCGAGGTACCTGCTCCTCGAGCGCCGGGTCGGGGCCGCGGGGCCGGGCACGGACGTCGCGGTACCCCCCGGGGCGGTGGTCCTCGCCGACACCGCCGACAGCCTCGTCCTCGACCTCGATCCCGCCGCCGCGCCCGCTCCGACGAGGCTCGACGCCTGGGGACGGGCCGGCTGGGCGCTCTCCCTCGCCACGGCCCTGGGCGCCGCCACCGTGGCGGGACACGCCGCGGCCCGGGCCGCCCGGAGTCGCCGGTGGGGCAGGGCTACCGGGTGGTAGAGTCCGCGCCATGAGCCCCGCCCTCGCCGCCATCGCGTCGATCGTCGTCGGGGTCGTCATCGCGGTACTGGGCGTGTTCGGCGGGGTCAACGCGCTGACCGGGGCGACGAACCCGGCATCGGCATCCGACTCGGTCGTGATGTACGACTCCAAGTGAGTCCCGCGGACTCGCTGCCGCGTCTCGGCTGACCGTACGGGTCAGCGCCCGGCCTCCTCCTCGAGGAGGCGCTCCCATGCCGTGACGGTGTCCTCCCACCTGAACCTCCCGGCCCAGGCCTTGGCCTGTTCGCCGAGCCGCTCCCGGACCGGCTGGTCCAGCAGCAGCCGGCGAACCGCCGCGGTGAACGCGGCGGACTCGGGTCCCTTCACCGGACCGTCGACGAGGAGCCCCGTCTCCTCGTGCCGCACCGAGTCGACCGGTCCGCCCGCCTCGCGGAACGCGACCGTCGGCGTCCCGTGCACCCCGGCCTCCACGACGACGAGTCCCCAACCCTCCTTGAGGCTGGGCATCGCGTGCACCCAGGCGGCCGCGAGGAGGCGGTGCTTCTCCGCCTCGGAGACGTGTCCGTGCATCGTGACCGCGTCACCCACGCCGAGCGCCAGGACGTGCTCGCGAACCTGCGGCTCCCACCATCCGGTCCCCACGACGTCCAGGTGCAGCCCCGGCACCTCCGACAGCAGGCCGGCCAGCGTCGTCACGGCGACCTCCACGCGCTTCTGGGGCACCACCCGCCCGAGGACGACGATGCGTGGAGTGGGTGAGCGCGGCGCCTCTCCCGCGACGGCGTCCGTGCCGTTGTGGATCACCGTGATCCGGTCCTCGGCGACGCCGAGACCGACGAGCTCGTCGCGGGTCGCCCGGCTCACCGTGACGTACCGGTTCCGGCGGTACACGGCCGGCCCCAGCCGCGACTCGACCCACCAGCCGGTCCGCGCAGCGCGGGGGCCGAAGACGACCGGCCACTGCTCGCGGTGGACGTGGTGGACGAGGTTGACGACGGGGGCCCGGGCGGTGAGGGGCGAGAGGTAGGGCACGCCGTTCTGCACGTCCACGACGACGTCCGGCCTGGCGGCGGCGGTGGCGGCGAGGGCCCGCGGGTAGATGGAGTAGTGGCCGCCGCGGCGGACGTACCGGACGCCGGCGACGGTCTCCTCGGGGAGCGCGCCGGGGTAGATGGCGGTGCGGAAGACGACCTCGTGCCCCCGGGTGGCGAGGCCCTCCGCGACGGTCACGAGGTACCGCTCCGCGCCGCCCGCCTCGGGATGGTGCAGGTCGCGCCAGTTGTGCAGGAGGACGCGCACAGGACCTCTCTCGGACGGGTCGGGGTCTTCCCGGAACCACCGGCGGCGCTGGCTACCATGCCGCAATGCGCTCCGAGCCCCCGAGAAGGTACCGCACCCTCGGGCGCTCGATCCGGCTCTTCCGCTCCTTCCTCGTGGAGCAGACCGATCCCGACCGCTTCTACGGCGACCTCGCCGAGGACACCGTCCGCCTCGTCTCCGACCACGAGCCGCTGGGCGGGAGAACCGTCCTCGACGTCGGCTCCGGCCAGCCCGCCTTCCCGCGGGCCTTCGCAGCAGCGGGCGCCCGGTACGCCGGCCTCGACCTGGACCGCACGGCCCTGCACACGGTGGCGGGAAGCGCCGCCGTGCAGGCCCGTGCGGAGCAGCTGCCGGTGGCGGACGACAGCGTCGACATCGCGGTCTCGAGCAACCTCATGGAGCACGTGACGGAGCCCGGGCGCGTGGGGAATGAGATGCTGCGCGTGGTCCGGCCGGGGGGCTTGGTCGTCATCTCCTACACGTCGTGGGCGTCCCCGTGGGGAGGGCACGAGACCTCACCGTGGCACTGGCTCGGCGGCGACTACGCGGCCCGACGGTACGAGCGCGTGCACGGTCATCCACCGAAGAACCGGTACGGCGCCAACATGCACCCCACCCGGGTCACCGACGGCCTGCGGTGGGCCCGCTCCAGGACGGATGCCCGGCTCGTCGAGGCCGCCCCGCGTTACCACCCCGACTGGGCGCGCAGCGTCCTCGCCGTCCCCGGCGTGCGTGAGGTGGTGACGTGGAACCTCCTCCTCGTGCTGCGCCGACGGTGAGCGGGGCGCCGTCCGGCGCTGCACCCCGCGAGAGGATCCGCATCCTCGCCGGTGTCCTGCTCGTGGCGGCCGTCGCGTGGTCGGTCCCGGGGGGCCTGGTCTCGGCCGACACGAAGAACGACCTCTACGTCGACGCCTGGGGCTTCCTCGGCCGGTCGCTGCACCTGTGGGACACCCAGGTGACGTGGGGGGTGCTGCAGAACCAGGGGTACGGCTACCTCTTCCCCATGGGGCCGTACTTCGGGGTCGCCACCGAGGTCCTTCCGGCCTGGGTCGCCCAACGGCTCTGGTGGACGATCCTCCTCGTCGGGGGGTTCCTCGCGGTCCACGCGCTGCTGCGCGCCCTGGCCGTCGGGACCCCGGCGACCCGGCTCGCCGCCGCGGTGGTGTACGCCCTCTCGCCACGGGTCTTGACGACCCTCGGCGGCCTGTCGTCCGAGGCGCTGCCGGCGCTCCTCGCCCCCGCGATCCTCCTTCCCGCCGTCCTCGCCGCCCGGGGACGCCTCCCCGCCCGGCGTGCCGCGGCCTGGTCCGGGCTGGCGCTCCTTGCGTGCGGCGGGGTGAACGCCACGGCGACCTTCTTCGCCGCGGTCCCCACGATCCTCTTCCTCCTCACGAGGAGGGGGTGGTGGCGCCGCCCGCTGACCTGGTGGTGGTGCGCAGGCGCCGGCCTCGCCGTCGCGTGGTGGCTCGGGCCGTTGGTCGTCCTCGGTCGGTACTCCCCGCCCTTCCTCGACTGGATCGAGAGCTCCGCCGACGTCGTGCGCAACATCGACGCCGTCGACGCGCTGCGCGGGACCACCCACTGGCTCCAGCTGCTCGTCACCGGTGCCGGGCCCTGGTGGCCGGCGGGGCACGCCCTGGCGACGGTCCCGCTGCTCGTCCTCGCGACGACGCTCGTCGGGGCCATCGGGCTGGCCGGCCTCGGACTCCCCGCCGTTCCCGAGCGACGCTGGCTCCTCATCACGCTGGCTGCCGGAGTCACCGTCATCCTGATCGCCCACCCCGGGCCGGTGTCCTCGCCGCTGTCCGAGTCGGCCCGGGCGCTGCTGGACGGACCCCTGGCGCCCTTCCGCAACGTCCACAAGGCCGACCCACTCGTGCGGCTGCCCCTGGCCGTCGGCCTCGCCCACTCCCTGGCCGCCCTGGCCCGGGCCACGCGCAGGCGTCGCCTCGCGGTGCCGGCAGCGGTGGCCGTCGTCTCGGTCATCGCCGCCGTGGTGTCGCCGGGCCTCACGGGGGCCGTCGCACCGCCCGGGGCCTACCGCGCCATCCCCGCCCAGTGGGTGGACGCGGGGGCCTGGCTGTCCGCACGGGCGGGCGACGGCCGGGCCCTCGTCGTGCCCGCGGCGACGTTCGGGGAGTACGACTGGGGTCGGCCCATCGACGAGCCCATCCGACCGCTCTCGACCGTGGACCACGGGGTCCGGGACGGCGTCCCCCTGACCCCGGCCGGCACGATCCGCTTCCTCGACGACGTCGAGCACCGGCTCCAGGAGGGACACCCCCTCGGCGGCGAGGCCGCCGTCCTCCGCCGCGCCGGCGTCCGCTGGCTGGTGCTCCGTAACGACCTCGACGCCCGGGTGAGCGGGCAGCCGCCGGTGGCGCTGGCCCGCTCCGCGATCCGCTCCACGGCCGGCGTCACCCTCGCCAAGGGGTTCGGACCCACCCGGCTGGACGCGTCGGGCGAGCGGGTCTTCCCCGTCGAGGTCTACGACCTGGGAGCCCCGGCCCCGCTGGCGGTCACCGAGGACCTCGGGGCCGTCACGGCCGTGGCGGGAGGACCCGAGGACCTCGCCGACGTCCTCGAGTCGGGTGAGTCGGGGCTCGTCGTCCTCGACGGCGACCGTCCCGAGGGCGTGGCCCTCGGCCGGAGGGTCGTCACCGACGGGTACCGCGAGCGCAACCGTTGGTTCGGGGCGACTCGCGGCAGGGACGCCTCCTCGACGCTGACCGCGGCCGAGGCCCTGGCGACCGACGACTACCGGCCGTGGTCGGACCCCTCGCTCGCGTCCTCGGTGTCCTGGGAGGGGGTGGCGTCGGTCAGCGCCTCCTCCTCGCTGGCGACCAGGTACACCATTGCGGGGCTCCGGCCCGCCGACCGCCCCGCCGCGGCTCTCGACGACGACCCGGCCACGGCCTGGACCACCCTGGGCGACCCTCGGCCCACTCTCGACGTGCGGCTGGTCACCGGCCGGACCGTCCGCTCGGCGTACCTCGTCGCCCTGCGACCGGAGGAGCCGACCGTGACGGTGGGGAGGCCGCGGACGGTCCGGGTCACGACCGACGCCGGCCCCGTGACGGTCCGGCTGCCCGACTCCGGCATCAGGGACGTCGTGCTGCCGCCCGGCCCGACCTCGTCCGTGCAGGTGGAGATCCTCGACACGGACCGCGGCGACCCGGCGGACGTGCTCACCGGCCTCACGACCGTCCGCCTGGCCGGTGTCGAGCCCCTGGAGACGGTGAGCCTGCCGGGGTCGGCCGCCGCATCGGAACACGGCCGTGCCGACCGCGTCGTCCTCGACGCGGGGTTGCCGGGGTCCACGGGGTGCGTGCGACCTGCCGGCGACGTCGTGTGCCTGGGCGCGGCCGACGTGGCGGCAGAGGGGGGCCGGGTGCTCGCGAGGGTGCTCCCCGACGTCGGCGCGGGGGCCTTCGCGGCCGCCGGTGTCCTCGAGCCGAGTCTGGGCGGCTCGACGGCGGGGCTGGCCGCGGACGGGGTCCGGGTCACGGCGTCCAGCGCCCGGTCGCACGCCGCCCCGGGGCGCCCCGAGGGCGTCGTCGACGGCGACCCGGCGACGGCGTGGAGCCCGGCCGTCGGCGACCGCTCGCCCCGGCTCACCGTCGCCCTCGACGCCCCGGTCGACGTCGAGGGTCTGCTCCTCACGGCTCGGCACGCGTGGATGGCGCGCAACCGCCCCTTCGTCGAGGTGTCGCTGGATGGCGTGACCACGGTCGTCCGCGCCTCGGCCGACGGCCACGTCGCCGTCCGGGGGCGTGGAGTGAGGAGGATCTCGCTGAGGCTCCTCCTCGTGGACCGCACCGCCGCGGCCGCCGCGCTCGAGCTCGAGGAGGTGCAGGTCCTCGGAGCCGACCTGCCCAGGCCACCCCGCACCGTCGAGCTGCCCTGCGGCGAAGGGCCGCGACTGGTCGTCGACGGACGTCAGCTCCGGACCTCCGCCTCGGGGCCCCGGTCGGCGCTCTGGGGCGACGGTGCGCTCCGCTGGCGGGCCTGCGGGCCGGTGACGCTCGGTGCGGGGGGCCACGAGCTGCGCCTGGACGCGGTGTCCGGATGGCGGCCGCGCACCGTCGTGCTCACACGCGCGGACTCCTCTCCCTCGAACGTTCCAGGACCCACGCCGGTGGCCGCGACGTGGGACGGACCGGCCCACGTCACGGGGACCATGGGGGAGGGCGCCGAACGGCTGCTCGCGCTCACCGTCAACACCAACCGGGGATGGGTCGCCTCGCTCGGCGGGCGCCCGCTCGCCCCCGTCGTCGTCGACGGCTTCCGCCAGGGCTTCATCGTGCCCGCCGGGGTCGGCGGGCACCTCGACGTCACCTTCGCCCCCGACCGGGCCTACCGGTTCGGCCTCCTCGGCGGGGCCGTCCTCGCCCTCCTCCTCCCGCTCGGCCTCGTGCTGCCGGGTGGCGGCCCGGTGGGGGCCGTCCCGGCCGCGCGAAGGCCGCGGGCCCGCCCCGCGGTCCTCGTCCCGGTGGTCGTCTCCGGCGCCGCGCTGCTCGGCGGGCCGGCCGGGGCCGCGGCAGCGGCGGCGGGGGTCGGCCTGGCGCTCCTCGTCGGCCGGCGGGGGACGACGGCATGGGTCGGCGGGGGTCTGGCCGCGGTCGCCGGCGCGCTCCAGGCCGGCGCCCTCCTCGCCTCGACCCGTGGCTCGTGGGTGGAAGCGGTCTCCACGCTCGTCCTCATCGCTGGTGCGTCGGTCGTGGCAACGGGGCTCGTCGTGCCGCCCACCGCATCGCCGGGAGCTCGACGAGGTGCAGGCTCGCCCACGCCAGGCCGAGGGAGATGGGGAGCCCGAGTGCGAGGAGCGGGACGGCGCCCCCGCGGAAAACCGGGAAGCCGGTGACGGACAGCAGGGCTGTGAGGACCGGGAGGTGCCAGAGGAACAGGCCGTAGGAGACGGTGCCGACCCACCGCACGGGTGGTGTCGCGAGAGCGGTGGCCCACCACCCGCCGGTGCCGATCGTCAGTGGGGCGAGGAGGGCGAAGGCGACCACGGCCGAGAGCAGGTGGCGCACGGAGAGCTGGAGCCCCGTGACGGCGCCGAGGGTGAGGGGGCCGGCGACGGAGGTCGTGGCGAGCACGTAGGTCCCCGCCGCGACGAGGAGACAGCCGGTGGTGTCCCGCGCCAGGCGCCGGACCCGTGCGGCACCCCGGAGTGCCGGGAAGGAGGCCAGCTCGGCGAGCAGCATCCCGGCGGCGAAGTCCGGCCACCGGGCGGGCAGCCACCGTTCGACGATGACGTCGACCCCCAGCTCGGGCGGCGGCAGCAGCGCGAGGACCACGAGGACCGCGAGCGAGCTCCAGAGCAGAACCCGCGCGGGGAGGCGCGGGTCCCGGTGACGCAGTCGGTCCAGGCCGACGACGACGAGGGGCAGGGCGACGTAGAACGACAGCTCGGTGGGCACGCTCCAGGACTGGGAGAACGCGCTGATGTCGACGCGGGGGACGTAGCTCTGGACCGTGAGCAGGTGCGCGATCGCCGTCCTCAGCGGGGGCTGCACCGCGACGAGGACGACGGCGAGGGTGACCCAGTAGGCCGGCAGGACCCGCGCGGCTCGGCGCAGCAGGTAGGCGCCGGTGTCCGCAACCCCCTCGCGGCGGTCGTGGAGCATCCGGTGGTGGAGGAGGTAGCCCGAGAGGGCGAAGAAGATCCCGACACCGAAGTCACCCCGGCCCATGAGGACGCCGACGAGGCCCCCGTCGACCGTGGCGCCGGTGAGAAACGCCACATGCGTGAGCACGACGAGGAGCGCGGCGACGGCGCGTAGGCCGTCGAGCGCGGGGAGCCGGGTCACGGAGGGAACTCTAGGTCTCGCCCCGGCAGGGCCTCCGGCAGTGCGGGCGCCCGCTGGTATGTTCTGCGCGACCGCGCGCGGCACGCCAGGGAAGG
>DASSQJ010000355.1:0-2400 GCA_035702545.1 Phycicoccus sp. | reverse complement strand
GGTCCCGGCCGACGACGTCATGGCCGAGCTCTTCGGGAAGGCCACCGGCTGCAGCCGCGGCCGCGGCGGCTCGATGCACCTCTTCGACGCCGGGCGCGAGGGTGACGAACGCCTTGACGACCTCGCCGGCCAGCGGGTCGGGCGTGCCGATGACCCCGGCCTCGGACACGGCGGGGTGCTCCATCAGGGTGCTCTCCACCTCGAAGGGCCCGATGAGGTGTCCGGCGGACTTGATGACGTCGTCGGCCCGGCCGACGAACCACACGTAGCCGTCGGCGTCCACCCTGGCCAGGTCGCCGGTGAGGTACCAGCCGCCGCGGAAGGCCGACGCGTAGCGCTCCGGCTGGTCGAGGTAGGCGCGGAACATCGAGGGCCACCCTGGCCGGAGGGCCAGCTCGCCGACCTCGTCGGGGACGGCAACCCGGACGGCTCCCGCGCCGTCGACGGCGGCCCGCCCGTCGGGCCCGCGCTCGAGGACGACGGCGTCGATGCCCGGCACCGGCCGGCCCATCGACCCGGGCCGCACGGGCATCCCGGGGACGTTGCTGATCATGATCGCGCCGGTCTCGGTCTGCCACCACGTGTCATGGACGGGCAGGCCGAACGCCTCGGTGCCCCACATCACCGCCTCCGGGTTGAGCGGCTCGCCGACGCTCACGACGTGGCGGAGGTGGGAGAGGTCGTGGGCGCGCGCCATCTCGGCGCCGCTGCGCATGAGCATCCGCAGCGCCGTCGGCGCGGTGTAGAAGACGGTGGCCCGCTCCTCCTCGAGGACCGAGTACCAGCGCCGGGCGTCGAAGTCGGCCGCGTCGGTGACGAGGGTGGCGCCCCGGGTCAGGGGGCCGATGATCCCGTACGACGTGCCGGTGACCCAGCCCGGGTCGGCGGTGCACCAGAAGACGTCGTCGTCGTGGAGGTCGAGCACCATCATCGCCGTCGCGTGGTGCGCGACGACCGCCTCGTGGACGTGGACGGCCCCCTTCGGCCGGCCCGTCGTGCCGCTCGTGAAGTGCAGCAGCGCGGGGTCCTCCGGCCGGGTGTGGGCGACCGGGGGCCGGGGCCGACCGGCGACGCGCTCGAGCGCCGCCCGCCAGGACATCGTGCCGTGCGGGGCGTCGTCGTCGACGACGAGCACGGTCGTGAGGTCCGGGAGGTCGGCGCGCCCACCGGCGACCTTGCGCTCGTAGGACTCGCGGTCGGTGACGAGCAGGCGGACGTGCCCGAGCTCGAGGCGCTGCTGGACCGGGCCGGGCCCGAAGGCGGGGAAGAGCGGGCAGTAGACGCTGCCGTTCCACAGGGTGCCGAGCGCCGCGACGAACAGCTCGGGGGAGCGTGGGAGGAGGGTGCAGACGCGGTCGCCGGGGCCGACACCGAGCTCGGTGAGGGCGGCGGCGAACCCGGCCACCGCGTCGGCGAGACCGGCCCAGGTCAGCTCGGCCCGGGGCCGGGTCCGGTCGAGGAAGCGCACGGCCACCTGCTCGCCCCGGCCGGCGTCGACGTGGCGCTGCACGGCCTGGTAGGCGATGTTGAGCCGGCCGTCGGGCTCGGGGGCCAGCCACCCGCGGGCCTGCTCCCAGGTGAACGTGCGCACCCGCTCGGCGTAGTCCCCGATGAGCGGGGGCCGGGCGGGCGCGTGGTCCAGCACGGGGTAGCCGCCCGCCACCGTGGCCCGGTTGCCCTGCCCCGCCGTCGTCTCCACCACGCACCTCCGACTCCGACCGGTGCCCCTGCTCGGGGTACCGCTCTCGCGGCGCCGCGGTCGGCCCGTGGGACCGACGTCTCCGCCCGCGGAGCTTCCCGCGGTGCTGCTCCCAGTACAGCACCGCCGCGACGGGGTGCGACGTGCCCTGTTGCCCACGTCGCACCCCGTGTGACCCCCCGCACCAACCCCTCGCGGCGCGCCCGACCCACGGGGAGACTGGGGGTGGCGACGGCCAGGAAGGAGGCGGCGCGTGCCGAGGGTGCGCGACCTGCTCTACCGCTTCCGCCCGGCGGGTGCACCGGGCCCGGCGAGCGCCGCCGCCGTGCCCGCCGACCGTGCCGCGGACCGCGCCGCCGAGCTGGCCCCCGTCCTCGCCCTCCTCGACGAGACCGAGGAACGGTGCGCGGCGCTGCGGGCGGAGGCCGACCGCGACGCGGAGGCCCGGAGCGGCCGGGCGCGCGAGACGGCCCGTGCGATCGTCGCCGACGCCGAGTCCCGGGTCGGCAGCGAGCGGGCGGAGGCCGCGGCGGCGGTTGCCGGAGCCGCGGCCGAGGAGTCGGCGACGACGCTGCGTTCTGCCGAGGCCGAGGCCGAGCGCCTCCTCGCCCGGGCCGCCGAGCGGACCCCGGCGTTCGTCGCCGAGGTCGTCGCGTCGGTCGAGGCGCTCCTCGCCCCGGCGGGCGAGGAGCGGTCGCCGT
>DASSQJ010000354.1:0-5848 GCA_035702545.1 Phycicoccus sp. | reverse complement strand
AGCCGATCTCGTGGAGGTCGCCGGCGGCGCCCTGGCCGACCTCGTGCCCGTGCCGGATGAGGACGACGCCGAAGGTGCGCTCGTCCTCGGCGCGGGCCGCGAGGTGCTGGGCGAGCTCGAGGTAGCGCGGCTCGAAGAGCTGGAGCGGCATCCGGGCGCCCGGGAGCAGCACGTTGCCCAGGGGGAACAGGGGCAGCGACGGCATGCCCCACTGTAGGCACCGTCTCCGGCGCCCGGCTCAGGCCCGGGCCTGCTCCGGGTCCTCCCCGCCCGACGAGTCCTCGGTATCCGACGGCTCCTCGGGCCCGTCGGGGTCGCCCCACGGCCGAGGCGGCAGGCTCACGGCCGCCTTCCGGATCAGAGGCCCGACGGTGAGCCCCTGCACCGCGATGGTGAAGAGCACCACGGCGTACGTGGCAGTGACGATCGCCGGACGGTACGCGACCCCGGGCAACCCCAGGGCGAGGCTGATCGCGATGCCGCCGCGCAGTCCACCCCACGTGAGCAGGCGCGTCGTGTACGGGCCGTACCCCTCGCGCCGTCGGGCGAGCCGGACCGGCACGGCGACCGAGACGAAGCGGGCGGCGAGGGCCACGACGACGAGCGCGAGGCTCGCGAGGGCGAGCGGGCCGGTGGTCTCCGCGAGGAGCACGTCGAAGCCGATGAAGGCGAAGAGGACGATGTTGAGGACCTGGTCGAGGGTCTCCCAGAACCCCTCGACATGGTGCCGGGTCTCGCCGTGGAAGGCGACGTCCTTCCCGGCCGACATGACCAGCCCGGCCATGACCATCGCGAGCGGCCCGGAGACGCCGAGCGACACCGCGGCGGTGTAGCCGCCGACCACCATGGCCAGGGTGAGGATGACCTCGACGACGTGCCCGTCGATGGTGCGGCACAGCGTGTACCCGACCCACCCCAGGGCGAGGCCGAACGCCATCCCGCCGAGCGCCTCCCGCACGAAGACGAGCGCGACGCCGCCGACGGTCGGCTCGAAGTCCCCGTGCCCGGTGCCGAGGCCGACGACCCCGCCGAGCACGACGAAGAGGACGACGCCGATGCCGTCGTTGAACAGCGACTCGCCGGCGATGAGCGTGCGCAGCCGTTCGGGGACCCGGGCCCGCTTGAGGAGGTCGAGGATCGCGACCGGGTCGGTGGGGCTGATCAGGGCACCGAAGAGCAGGGCCCAGGCGAGCGGTACCCCGACCCCGGCGACCGCCCACACGGTCCAGGCGCCCAGCCCGATGAGCACCGTGCTCGTCAGAGTCCCGAGGACGGCGAGGGTGAGGATGCCGGTCCGCTGCCGGAGCAGCTGGCGGGCGTCGAGGGACAGCGCCCCGGCGAAGAGCAGGATCGAGAGGACCCCGTTGAGCACGAAGTCGGTGAGGTCGAGCGTCTGGAGCAGGCTCTCGGCGATGTCCCGCAGGCCGAGGGACCCGAAGACGGCGTCGCCGAGCACGAGCAGGCCGGACGCGACCGCGGCTGCGAGGGTGACGCCCACCGTCGTCGGGATGCGGAGGAACCGCTCGTTGAGCCACGCGAGCAGCGCCGTCGAGCAGAGGAGGACCGCGAAGGCCGTGAGCACCGTTCCCCCTCAGCCGATCCCGTGGTACCGGAGCCAGATGTACGGGACGCAGCACGCGATGGTGACGGCCGTGACGACGAGCCCGTACTTGGTGAAGGTCCAGAACGAGATGGGGTGGCCGTTGCGCGCGGCGATGCCGAGGACGACGACGTTGGCGCTCGCACCGATCGCCGTCGCGTTCCCCCCGAGGTCGGCGCCGAGCGCCAGGGCCCACCACAGCGACAGCTGCTCGGGCGGCAGCCCCGGAGCGGGACCGACGAGGTCGAGGACGAGCGGCGACATCGTCGCGACGTACGGGATGTTGTCGACGATGCCGGAGAGCACGGCGGAGCCGATGAGGATGCCCTGCGAGGCGAGCAGCCAGTTCTCCCCGATCGCGGTGGTCAGCCCGGACGCGAGCTCGGTGATGACGCCTTCCTTCACGAGCGCGCCGACCATGATGAACAGCCCGGCGAAGAAGAGCAGGGTCTCCCACTCGACGTCCGCGAGGAACTCCGAAGAGGGCAGCCGGGAGACCGCCACCGCGGCCCCGGCGCCGAGCAGCGCGACGAGCGAGGGGTCGAGGTGGGTCACCGAGTGGGTGACGAACCCGACGAGGACGAGGACGAGGATGACGACCATCCGCCAGAGGAGGGTCGGGTTGGTGATCGTCTCCCGCGGGGTCAGGGCCATGACGGTGGCCGCGCGCTCGGGGTCGTGCTGGAGCTTCCGGCCCCAGAGCACCCAGCAGAGCCCGACGAACACCGCCGTGAGGAGGATGACGATCGGGGTCATGTGGACGAGGAAGTCGTTGAACGTCAGCTGGGCCCGGCTGCCGATGATGATGTTCGGCGGGTCGCCGATGAGGGTCGCGGCGCCGCCGATGTTGCTCGCCATCGCCTCGGCGACGAGGAACGGGACGGGGTCGAGCCCGAGCCGGTCGCAGAGCAGCAGCGTCACCGGGGCGACGAGGAGCACGGTCGTCACGTTGTCGAGCAGGGCCGAGGCGAGCGCCGTGATGAGGACGAGCAGCACCATCATCCGGAACGGCCGGGCGCGGGCCCGCTGGGCGGACCAGATGGCGAGGAACTCGAAGACGCCGGTCTGCCGGAGCACGCCGACGAGGATCATCATCCCGAGGAGCAGGAAGATGACGTTCCAGTCGATCCCGGTCTCGGCCGAGAAGAACACGTCGTCGCCCCGCACGGCGCCGATGGCGACCATCGCGGCGGCGCCGGAGAGGGCGACGACGGTGCGGTTGACCCACTCGGTCGCGATGAGGACGTAGGCACCGGCGAAGACGACGACGGCGAGGACTGCGGTGACGCTCACGGCACCTCGCGGGACGGGCCGCCCTGCTCGGTGGTCCCCCGCAGGATGATGTCCTTCTCGAGCCGCCGCCGGATGAGGTCGCTGTCCTGGCCCGCGGCGGTGGCGATGGCGGCGAGGACGCGAGACATCGTCAGCACGCCGCGGAACGTGCCGTCCTTCTCGCGGACGAGGATGAGCGGGCTGTGCGCCTCGTCCATGACGGAGGCGATCTCGATGAGGGTGTCGTCCGGGAGCACCGACGGAGGCTCGGTCGCCGTCAGCTCCTCGTCGTCGAGCAGTCCCCCGAGCGTCGACTCGTTGAGCTGGCGGCACAGCTGGTCGGCGGCGTCCTCGTCGTAGGCGTGCGCCAGCTTCGGGTCGTCGCGGACCCAGCGCGGCAGGACGAGGCCGAAGATCTGGCTGCCGGGGACCACCGCGATCGGCACCCCGTCGTCGTCGGCGACGACGAGGGCCGAGAGCCGGTACTCGGCGACGACCCGTGCCGCCTCCGCGCCCGTCGTCTCCCGGCGGACCGTGGGCACCTGCTCGACGAGGTCCTCAGCGCGCATGGTCCAAACCTCTCACGCGAAGACGGGAAGGTGGGCACCTCCGCGCCGTCCCCGGACGGGGTCGACCGGGTAGCGGTGGTCCGACCCGACCGGTGCCTGCCGTAGACTGGCAGCAGCCGGCCCGCCCAGTTCTGCCTCGGGCCGCGCTTCTTTGATGTCGATGCCGTCGCCACGACCCTTCCGGTCGGAGCCCGCGCCGCGGCCCCAGAGCCCGCCCGGCAGAACGTCATCCGTGCCGCGCCGACGCCGTCGCCGCTGCGGCTCCCCACTGCTTGGAGAACACCTCATGTCCACCGACACCTTCGGCACGCTCGGCGTGCCCACCCCCCTCGTCGAGGTCCTCGGCCGCGGGGGCATCACGACGCCCACCCCCATCCAGGCCGCGACGCTGCCCGACTCCCTCGCCGGCCGCGACGTCCTCGGCCGTGGCCGCACCGGGTCCGGCAAGACCCTGGCCTTCGCCCTCCCGCTCGTGGCGCGCCTCGCCGGTACCCGGTCCGCCCGGCACCCGCGCCGCCCGCGTGCGCTCGTCCTCGCCCCGACCCGCGAGCTGGCCACCCAGATCGACGAGGCGATGACCCCGCTCCTCCAGGAGCTCGGGCTCACCTCGCGGACCGTCTTCGGCGGCGTCGGCCAGAACCCCCAGGTCGCCGCGCTGCGCCGGGGCGTCGACGTCGTCGTCGCCTGCCCCGGACGGCTCGAGGACCTCATCGGCCAGGGCCACGTGTCCCTCGACGCCGTCGAGGTGACCGTCATCGACGAGGCCGACCACATGGCCGACCTCGGCTTCCTCCCCCAGGTGCGCCGGCTCCTCGACGCGACCCCGCCGAGGGGCCAGCGGATGCTATTCTCCGCCACCCTGGATGCCGGGATCGGCGTCCTCGCGCGCCGCTACCTCCACGAGCCGGTGACCCACGAGGCGGACTCCGACCGGTCGCCGGTCTCGACGATGGAGCACCACGTCCTCCACGTCCGCCCCGACGCGCACCTGCCGGTCCTCCTCGACCTGACCGCCGCACCGGGCCGCACCGTGGTCTTCACCCGGACCAAGCACCGCGCCAAGAAGCTGGCCCGCCAGCTCAACGGCTCGGGGGTGCCGGCGGTCGAGCTGCACGGCAACCTCAGCCAGGCCGCGCGCACCCGGACGATGGAGGCCTTCCACAGCGGCGCCGCCCGGACGCTCGTGGCCACGGACATCGCGGCCCGGGGCATCCACGTCGACGACGTCGCCCTCGTCATCCACGCCGACCCGCCCGTCGAGCACAAGGCCTACCTCCACCGCTCCGGCCGCACCGCGCGGGCCGGCGCCTCGGGAACGGTCGTCACGCTGATGACCGACGACCAGGTCCGCGACGTCCGTGACCTCACCCGCCGGGCCGGGGTGCGTGCGACGACGACGCGCGTCGACTCCAGCCACCCGCTGCTGCGCGACCTGGCCCCCGGCGAGCGCGTCTTCGACGGCGGCTTCGTGCCTGCGGCGCCGGTCGGGGGGTCGCGGCCGTCCGGCGGCGGCCGGTCCGGCCGCGGTCGCTCCTCCGGCTCCGGTCGCCCCGCGGCCGGGCGCTCGGGCGGCGGTGCACCCCGTGGCGGCTCTCCCTCCGGCAGCGGCAACCGTCCCCGTCGGGGCGGCACCGGCGGCCGCACCGCGGCACCGGCCGGCGGATCGCGCCCCGCGCGCGGCGCCGCCGCCTTCTCCGAGCAGGCGGGTCGACGCCGCTCGCGCTGACCCGCGCCGTCCGCCGGTCCTGCTCGCTCAGCGCGCCGGGGTGAGCCCGAGGGCCAGCGCCGGCGTGCTCATCGCGGCGCGGACGGCATCCGCCTCGGGTACCCGGGCGACCTCGACGGCCCAGCGGACGCAGTCCGCGAGCGTGCTCGTGCTCCCGGCGATCGCGCCGGTGTCCACGGTCCGCGCGGTGCCCCCGTCGACGACGACGTCGAGCGTCCCGATCCGGTAGCGGCCGTCGCCGAGGCCGGTCGCGGCCATGGCGTCCGAGACGAGGGCGACGTGGTCCGGGCCGACCGTCTCGAAGACCATCCGGACGACCTCCGGCGCCACGTGGACCCCGTCCGCGATGAGCTCGACGACCGCCTCGCCACGGGCCGCGGCGGTCAGCGCGGCCGCGACCGGGCCGCCCGCCCGGTGGTGCAGCGGCGGCATCCCGTTGAAGAGGTGGGTCACGAGGGCGGGCGCGCCCTGGCGGTCCGCGACGTCGGCGAGCGTGCGGGCGGTGGTGCCGGCATCGGTGTCGGTGTGCCCGACGGCGGGCCGGATGCCATGGGCGACGAGCGCACGGACGAGCGCCTCGCTGCCGGGCCGCTCGGGGGCGAAGGTCATCTGGCGGAGCGCACCCGGCGCCCCGTGCTCGGCGGCGGTCGTGACGAGCCGCTCGACGAGGGCCGGGTCCGG
>DASSQJ010000353.1:0-3355 GCA_035702545.1 Phycicoccus sp. | reverse complement strand
CCCCACCTGCACGGCATCCCGTGCATCGAGTCCCCCCACCCCAGCCCGCTCTCGGCCCACAGCGGGTTCTTCGGCTCGAGGCCGTTCTCCCGCGCCAACGCCTTGCTCGGCGAGGCCGGCGCCGACCCGATCGACTGGAGGCTCCCATGACCGTCCCCGCCGGCACCCGCCGCGTGTGGACCCGCTACGTCGCGATCGGCGACTCCTTCACCGAGGGGATGTCCGACCCCGACCCCGAGCGCCCGGACGTCTACGTCGGGTGGGCCGACCGCCTCGCCCACCACCTCGACGCCGTGGCCGCCGAGGAGCACCTGCCCTTCGGCTACGCCAACCTCGCCGTGAGGGGCCGCAAGCTCGACGACGTCGTCGGGCCGCAGCTCGACACGGCCCTGACGATGCAGCCCGACCTCGTCTCGATGGTCGGCGGCGGCAACGACCTGCTCCGGCCCGCCGTCGACCTCGACGGGCTCGCCGAGCGCCTCGAGGCGGCCGTGGTCCGGATCCGCGCCACCGGCGCCGACGTGCTCCTCGCGACGCCCACGGACACCCGCGACGCCGGGCTGTTCAAGCCGCTGCGCGGCCGGCACGCGGTCCACACGGCGAACCTCTTCACCATCGCCCAGCGGCACGGGTGCTCGGTGCTCAACCTCTGGGGGATGGCGGCGCTGCGCGACTGGCGGATGTGGGCGGAGGACCGCATCCACCTGACGAGCGAGGGCCACCGGCGGGTCGCCCTCGCGGCGCTCACGGCCCTCGGGCAGCAGGTCGCCGACGACGACTGGACCGTGCCCCTGCCCCCGGCGGACCGGACCTCCCGGCGGGAGGAGCTGCGCGGGCACGCCGACTGGGTGCGTGCACACGCCGCGCCGTGGGTGCAGCGCCGCATCCGCGGCGTGTCCTCCGGGGACGCCCTGCGCGCCAAGCGGCCGCAGCTCACCCACTTCCGCGACCCCTCCTGAGCCCCACCTGGCCTCCCGCCAACGTGTGTTGGGCGCGCCTCCCTCCCCCGGTCAGTCGGCGGGCATCCGCACCGGGGCCAGGGACGCCTCGGCCTCCGCGAGGAGGACCTGCTCGGCCCGTCGGTAGCGGGCGTCGGCGTCGGCCGGTGACTCCCCCACCGCGGTGAGCCCGACCCGCCCCAGCTCGGTGAGGCAGCTGATCATGTGGAAGACGACGCCGACCTGCCGGGCCTGGTCGTAGTGCAGCCGGTGGCGGGCGACGATGTCGAAGAGGTCGTCGACCGCGAGGCCGCGCAGCGCGGGTGACTCCAGGTGGTCGGTGGCGACGAGATGCCGCTCGCGCCCCGTGGGGGTGAGGAACAGCCCGGACGCCGGGTCGTAGCGGCCGTCGGTGAGGAACTGGAGGGTGAGGAACGGGTGCGTCGTCCCGCCCTTGCGGAGGTTGATCTCGATGGCGTACGACGACCACTCGCCCCCGGGGTCCCGCACCACGACGAAGTCGAGGGCGAACCGGCCGAGCACCCCCTCCCGCGCGAGCCGCCGCCCGACGACCATCGCCTCCTCGCTGATGAGGCGGGCGTACCCGTAGTCGGCCGGGAACCGGCAGCCGAGGTAGCTCTGACCCGACGGCCCGCCGAGGAGCTGGTCGTGCGTCGAGAGCAGCTCGACGTCGCCGCCGGGCACGACCCGCAGCTGCACCGACGGGCTGCGCAGGTCGGACCCGACGACCCGCTCCTCGACGATGCCCCCGCGCTCGGCCAGCTTGGCGAGGTAGTCCTCGAGCCGGATGGTCGGCTTCTCGAAGGCCATCCGCTCGACGGCGGCGCGCAGCCGGTCCCGCGCCTCGGGGCCACCGGCCGACCCGATGCCCCGGAGGTCGACGAGTGCGTTGCCCTCCCCGGAGACTCCCTCGTTGAGCTTGACGAGCGCCTCGACGGCGGTGGGTCGCTCCGCGAGCAGCCGGGCGAGCGCGTCGACGACCTCGTCGACGTCGTGGAGGTCCTCGTAGCCGAGCGGATGGCGGACCCCCTCCTCCGCGAACAGGCGGCGGCACCCCGACTTGGTCCCGAGGTCCGAGTGACGGGGGTCCGCCCCGTACATCGGGATGCCGAGCGCCAGCGCGACGTCGCGCTCGGTCTCGGTCGTCGTGTAGGGGACGAGGTGCGAGCGCCCGCGGTCCGGGACCAGGGCGGCGATCCGCGAGAGCAGCCGCGGCCGGGCGAGGAGCTTCTCGCTGAGCGGCAGGCCGGAGGCGTCGCCGACGTGCACGAGGTCGAGCCGCGCGCGCGCATGGCTCGGGATGATGCCGGGGAGCAGGGCGAGGTAGTACTCGATGATCCGCGGGTCCACGGGCATCGACGTCACGTAGACCATCCGGAGCCGGGGCTGGCGCAGCAGGAGGAGGAGGAACAGGTAGCGCTCCTCCATGGCCTGCATCGAGGTGCCGCTGCTCGACGTGACCTTGTCGAGGGAGACCGACGGGACGACGACGACGGACTCGCCGGGCTCGTTGAGCCCGAAGAGCCGCCAGACCGCCGGCAACCGGGTCTGGAGGTCGTCGAAGCGGGCGTTGCGCTCGTCCTCGCTGAGCGAGGTCAGCGCCTGGGTCTCGACGGCGCTCACGGCGTCACCCGCGCCGCGTCCAGCCCGGCGACGTCGAAGGCGGGCACCGGGCGGCTCAGCCCGCGCAGCGGGAGCTCCCCCACGGGGCGTGCGACGGCGACGCCCTCGACGGCGGAGTGGACCCGCTGGCTGACGAGCACCTGCCACGGCTCCGCGGCGTCGCAGAGGCGGGCCGCGACGTTCGTCACGGTCCCGATGGCCGCGTAGTCCGCACGCCCCTCGAAGCCGATCCGTCCCATCGTCGCGTAGCCCTGGGCGATGCCGACGCCGAGGGCGAGGTCGTGGCCGCGGCGGTGCCAGCCCTCGGCGAGCTCGCGGACGCGGGCCCGCATCGCCACGGCGAGCCGGACCGCCCGCTCGGGCGCGTCATCCACGGGGACCGGGTCGTTGAAGAAGAGCATGATGCCGTCGCCGGTGAAGCGTTCGAGGGTCGCCTCGAAGCGGGTGACCAGGTCGCCGATCGCCTCGTGGTAGGCGCGGAGCACCTCCCAGACCTCCTCCGGCTCCGCCGTCTCCGCGAACGGCGTGAAGCCCCGCAGGTCGGCGAAGAGGACGGTGATCTCGCGCCGGTGCCCCGCCGCCACCGACTCCTCGTCGCCGGCGGCGAGGACGAGCTCGGCCACCTGCGGCGAGAGGAACCGCCGCAGCCGCCTGGTCCGCTCGAGCTCCTCCACCTGGGCCGCCACCCGGGACTCCAGCTCTTGGTTCCAGGCCGCCAGCTCGGCCGCCTGCGACTCCACGGTGTCGTGGTACCGCTTGACCCGCAGCAGGCT
>DASSQJ010000352.1:0-5453 GCA_035702545.1 Phycicoccus sp. | reverse complement strand
CTTCAACGGCCGCTACTGGTGCGACTACGCCCGCAGCCCGCTGACCCCGATGGCGTGGCGGTACAAGGGCGGGCCGGGCACCGGCGCCCTCGCCGACATCGGCAGCCACCTCGTCGACCTCGCGGAGTTCGTCTGCGGACCGATGACCCAGGTCGGCGGTGCCGCGTTCACGACCAAGGTCACCGAGCGCTTCCTCGCCAAGGGCACGACCTACGGGCACGCCCGCGCCGAGCTGACCGACGAGAAGGAGCCGGTCGAGAACGACGACGTGGCGACCTTCACCGCCCACTTCGCCTCCGGCGCGGTCGGCACCTTCTCGATCTCCCGGGTCGCGCCCGGCCACGCCAACTCCCTCGCCTTCGACCTCATGGCCGAGACCGGCGCCGCCAAGTGGGACATGGACCGGCCGGCCGAGTTCTCCGTCATCCGCCGGCTGCGCGACGACGGCCTCGACGGGTACAACCAGGTGCTCGTCGGGCCCTCCCACCCGTACCTCAAGGGCGGGGTGCCGATGGACTTCCCCGGCGTCTCGTACGGCGTCGGCGACCTCTTCGGGTTCCAGGCCCGCGCCTTCCTCGAGCAGGTCACGGGCATCGAGGGCGGCATCCCGCCCGTCGCGAGCTTCGAGGACGGCGTCCGCGACCTCACGGTCATCGACGCGGTGGTCCGCTCGGCCGCGGCCGGCGGAGCCGTCGTCGACCTCCCCCCACACCACGACGCCTGACGCGGCGACCGGCCACCAGCACCCACCACCAGGACCACAAGGAGCCCCCATGTACCTCGGCGTCTACAACGCCTGCCTCGGCGACACAACCCTCACCGAGGCCCTCGACGTCATCGCCGGCCTCGGGATGACGAGCGTCGAGATCAACTCCGGCGGCTTCCTCCCGCCGATCCACCTGCCCGTCGACGACCTCCGGGCCAGCGAGGACGCCCGTCAGCAGTACCTCGGCGAGTTCTCGTCCCGGGGCCTCACCCTGACCGCCCTGAACTGCAACGGCAACCCGCTCTTCCCGCGGGAGGGCTTCCCCCACCGCCAGGACCTCCTCGACTCCATCGAGCTCGCGGCGCTGCTCGGGGTGACGCGGGTCGTCACGATGTCGGGGGCACCCGCCGCCGACGCCGCGGGCACCCACATGGCGTGGAACGTGCTCCCCTGGTGGTCCCCCCTCCTCGACGTCCGCGACCACCAGTGGGGCGTCGCCGTGCCCTTCTGGAAGGAGGTGCAGGCCCGGGCCGCGGACTCCGACGTGCGGGTCGCCATCGAGATGCACCCGGGGAACGTCGTCTACAACCCGGCGACCATGCACCGGCTCGCCGAGGAGATCGGGTCGACGCACGTCGGCGCGGAGATGGACCCGAGCCACCTCTTCTGGCAGGGCATCGACCCGGTGCTCGCCGTCCGCGACCTCGGCGAGCTCGTCGTCAACGCCGCCGCGAAGGACACGAGGATCAACGAGGCGGCCAAGGTCAACGGCGTCCTCGACGACCGCTTCACCCGGGTGGCCGAGGGCGACCCCGGCTACCTGCCGCTCGGCGGTGGCACCTCGCTCTCCGGGTGGCCGGCAGACTCCTCGTGGGACTTCGTCGCCGTCGGACGCGGGCACGACGTCTCGTGGTGGACCGAGTTCCTCCGGGCGCTTCGTGAGGTCGACCCGGACATGCCGGTCAACATCGAGCACGAGGACCTCGAGCTCGACCGGCTCGAGGGGCTCCGGTTCGCCGCGAACACCCTGCTCGAGGCCGAGAAGGCGCTGTGAGCCGGGCCGGCGACACCGAGCCCCTGCGCATCGGGGTCCTCGGCGCGGCCCGGATCACCGCCCTCTCGCTCGTCGAGCCGGCCCGGGCCACCGGGCACCGGCTCGTGGCCGTCGCGGCGCGCTCGCCGGAGCGGGCCGCGGCCTTCGCGGCCGAGCACGGCGTCGAGCGCGTCCTCGGCTCCTACGAGGAGGTCCTCGCCGACCCCGAGGTCGAGGCCTCCTACGAGGTCGCCGGGCCGGCCCCGCGGCGGCCGGCGACCTGACCACGGGTCGCGGGACGGCGCGGCGGCGCCGTGGTCCGCCGCTCGACGAGCACCGGGTCGAGCCGGACGTGGGTCTCCCCCGGGGCCCCGCCGTCCAGCTGCCCGCAAAGCAGGGCCGCCGCCCGCGTCCCGAGCTCCTCGAGGGGCTGGCCCACGGTCGTCAGGGCGATCGGCCGGATGCCCGAGAGCCGGGTGCCGTCGTACCCGACGACGGACACGTCGCCGGGCACGGACAGGCCTCGGTCGGCGACCGCCGCGAGGGCGCCCATCGCCGCCAGGTCGTTGACGACGAAGAGCGCGGTGGGCGGGTCCTCGGTGTCGAGGGCCGCGGCCGCCCCCCGGTACCCCCCGTCGTCGGTGAACGACCCCGCGACGACGTGGACGTGATCCCCCAGCCCGTGGCGGCGCATCGCCGCCCGGTAGCCGCGCCTGCGGTCCCGGGCCACCGTGCTGGTCCCGCCGTCGACGTAGGTGATCCGCTCGTGGCCGAGGCCGACGAGGTGGTCGACCGCGAGCCCGGCCCCGCGCACGTCGTCGGTGCTCATCGACGCGAGGTGCGGGATGCCGTGGTGCTCGCTGCCGATGATGACCGCCGGGCAGTCGGCGGTGAAGGCCTGCTCGGCGCCGTCGGGCAGCCGGTGGCCGAGGGCGATGATCCCCTCGACGCGGAACTCGAGGAGCTTCTCGAGCTCGGCGTGCTCGGCGGCCGCGTCCTCGCCCCCGACGACGACGATCGTGCGGTAGTCGCGCCGCCGGGCCTCGGCCTGCACGGCGTCGAGCACGTCGGGGGTCACCGGGTTGTGGAGGTCGAGGACGAAGACGCCGACGGTTCGCGTCCGGTGCGCGCCGAGGGCACGGGCGGCGGCGTTGCGGCGGTAGCCGAGCTCCTCCGCCGCGGCGAGGATCGCCTCGCGGGTCTCGGGGGCGACCCGCGGGGCGTTCTGCAGCGCCAGCGAGACGAGGGACTTGCTGACCCCGGCACGGGCGGCGACGTCCCGGATGGTCGGGCGGGCCGGTGGGCCGTTCCGTCCGGCCGCGGGCGGGCCGGCCGCGCCCCCGCCGGGCCCCGGGTCCGCCGGGTCCCTCGGCGCCATCAGACACCGCGCCGCTGGCCCGCGAGCCCGGCCTCGTGCGCGGCCCGCGCCTCGCGCACCGACGCGAGCTCGCTGACCTCGGGCACCCCGACCTGCCAGAACAGGCCGCCCTCGGTCCAGTCGGACTCGCGCACGTCGACGACGACCACGCTCGTCCGGTCGTGCCCGCGGGCCTGCTCGAGCGCCGCCTCGAGCTCGGCGAGGGTCGAGGCCCGGGTCGCGTAGGCCCCCATCGAGGCCGCGTGCGCGACGAAGTCGACCCGCACGTCGCTGTTCGGTCCGCGGGCGTCCCGGAGCATGTTGTTGTACGAGTTGCCGCCCTGGCCTCGCTGGAGCCGCTCGATGACGGCGAACCCGGCGTTGTCGCAGACGACGAGGACGAACTTCTTCCCGGACAGCACCGAGGAGTAGATCTCGCTGTTGAGCATCAGGTAGGAGCCGTCGCCGACGAGGCAGAGGACCTCCCCCGCGGTCCGCGCGAAGGCCGCGCCCCAGGCGCCCGCCGTCTCGTAGCCCATGCAGGAGAAGCCGTACTCGCAGTCGAAGCTCGCGACGGCCTTGCTCAGCCAGTTGACGTTGAGCTCCCCGGGGAGGCCGCCGGCGGCCGTCATCACGTAGTCGTCCGGGGTGGCCGAGCGGTGCAGGGCCCCGATGACCTGGGCGTAGCTGAGCGGCAGCGCCCCGTCGTCCGCGACCCGGCCGGCGACGAACTCACCGAGCCTGGTCCGCAGCGCGACCCCGGTGCGCGTCCACGCCTCCGGCGCCGACCAGTCGCCGAGCATCCCGGACAGCTCGTCGAGGCTCTCGCGCGCGTCTCCGACGACAGGGACCGCGCGGTGCTTCGTCGCGTCGAAGCGCGCGGTGTTGAGGGCGACGAGGACGGCTCGCTCGTCGAAGAGGGTCCACGACCCGGTGACGAAGTCGTTGAGGCGGGTCCCGACGGCGAGGACGACGTCGGCCTGCTCGCACAGCTCGTTGGCCTCGGCCGCGCCGGTGACCCCGATCGGGCCGGCGTACCGCGGGTGGTCGGCCACCAGCGTCGACTTGCCGGCGACCGTCTCGACGACGGGGATGCCGTGCCGCGTCGCGAACTGCGCGAGCGCCTCCTCGGCGAGCGAGTAGTGCACCCCTCCGCCGGCGACGAGGACCGGACGCTCCGCGGTGCGGAGGACCTGCGCGGCCCGTTCGAGCTCGGTGGTGGCGGCCCGCGGGCGGGGCACGACGTGGACCCGCGGCTCGAAGAAGGCCTCGGGGTAGTCGTAGGCGGTCGCCGCGACGTCCTGGGGCAGGCCGAGGAAGGCCGGCCCGCAGTCGGCGGGGTCGAGGAAGGTCCTCGTGACCTGCGGCAGGGAGACGAGCAGCTGGGCGGGATGGGTGATCCGGTCCCAGTAGCGGACGACGGGGCGGAAGCTGTCGTTGACCGTCGTCGTCGGGTCACCGAAGTGCTCGACCTGCTGGAGCACCGGGTCGGGGAGCCGGGAGGCGAAGGCGTCGCCGGAGACGAAGAGGGCGGGGAGGCGGTTGGACATGGCGACCCCCGCGGCGGTGACCATGTTCGTCGCGCCGGGGCCGATCGAGCTCGTCACGACCATGACCTGCCGGCGCCGGGTGGCCTTCGCAAAGGCGACGGCGGCCAGCCCCATCCCCTCCTCGCTCTGCCCGCGCCACACCGGGATCTCGTCGCGGTGCTGCTCCAGGGCGTGGCCCAGGCTCGTCACGTTCCCGTGCCCGAAGATGGCGAGGACCCCCGGGTAGAGGGGGACCTCGACGCCGTCGACGACGGTGCGCTGGGCGACGAGGTGGCGGACGAGCGCCTCGGCGGTGGTGATGCGCACGGTGCTCATCGGGTGGCCTCCTTCAGGTCCCGGACGTCCTGCCAGCCCCGGGACGCCCACGAGTCGATGAGGGCCTGCTGGACGCTGACGACGTCCACGGCCTCGGCGAACCCGGGGCTGAACCGGGTCCCCGTCGCCAGCGCCTCGAGGAAGGCGTGGTCCTGGATGGTGACGAGGTCCTCGAACCCGATGCTGTTGGCCTGCCCCGGCACGAAGGCACCGTGGAACGGGAAGCGCTCGCCACCGAAGACGGTCGTGTAGCCGGAGTCGGGGGAGTCCGTCACCGCGTAGTACTGGAGCTCGTTGATCCGCTCGTGGTTCCACATGAGCGACCCCTTCGTGCCGTAGACCTCGAAGGCGTTCTGGCTCTCGGGGCCGACGACGGTCCGGCTCGCCTCGAACGTGCCGGTGGCGCCGGAGGCGAAGCGGCACAGCATCGAGGCGAAGTCCTCGTTCTCCACCTCTCCGGTCGGGTCCTCGGGGCGACCGAGGCCGTAGTGG
>DASSQJ010000351.1:0-13079 GCA_035702545.1 Phycicoccus sp. | reverse complement strand
GACTCCCCGTGCCGCCGAGGTCGTCCGGGTGTTCGTGGTCACCGGGTCGTCCTGTCGGCCTAGGCGACCGGGACCTGTGCCGCGAGCCGCTCGAGGAGCAGGGCCTGGGCGAGGATCATCCGCTCGATCTCGCCGGGGTCGACGCTCTCGTCGGACGCGTGGATGCGGGAGAGGGCGACGTCCTCCGGGCCCCAGAGGACGAACTCGGCGTTCGGCGCGGCCTGCTGCAGCGTTCGCAGCAGCGGGATGGAGCCGCCGCACCCGGCCTCGCCCGCCGGGCGCCCGAAGGCCTCCTCGAGCGCGGCGCGCGCGGCCGCGAACCCCGGTCCGTCGGTCCGGCAGATGAACGGCGGTGCCTCCTTGGTGCGCTGCACCTCGACCCGGGCGCCCCACGGCGCGTGGGCCTCGAGGTGGGCGACGAGGGCGTCGAGCTCGCGCGCCGGCTCCGACCCGGGGACGATCCGCATCGACAGCTTGGCGCTGGCCTGCGGGATGAGGACGTTCGAGGACGCCGCGATGCTCGTCATGTCGACGCCGATCGCGTTGATCGACGGCTTGGCCCAGAGCCGGTCACCGACCTTGCCCGTCCCGGTGAGCCCGACCCCGTCGAGGACGTCGGCGCTGCTGCGGAACTCGGCCTCACCGAGGTCCTCACCCTCCCACGTCGACAGCGACACGCCCTCGACGGCGACGTTGCCCTCGTCGTCGTGCAGCGTCGCGAGCAGCCGGGCGAGGGCCATCATCGCGTCCGGCGCGGGGCCGCCGAAGACCCCCGAGTGCAGCGGGTGCTCGAGCGTGCTCACCGTGACGACGCAGGCGACGTCGCCACGCAGGGCCGTCGTCAGGGCGGGCTCGCCGACGGCGAGGTTGCCCATGTCCGCGATGACGAACAGGTCGCAGGCGAAGAGCTCCGGGTGCGCCTCGACGAAGGCCTCGAGGTTGCTGTTCGTCTCCTCCATCCCCTCGAGGATGAGCCGCACGGTGCACGGCGGGCGGCCGTCGAAGACGCGCATCATCCCGAGGTGCGAGACCAGCCCGCTGATGTCGTCGGCCGCGCCGCGCCCGTAGATCCGGCCGTCCTCCCGACGCGTCGGGGTCCACGGGTCGCTCGTCCAGCCCTGCTCCGGCGGCGCCGGCTGCACGTCGTAGTGGCCGTAGAGGACGACGACGGGCGACCCCTCCGGGCCCTTGAGCTCGCCGTAGATCGGCGGGTACCCGGACGGGACGTCCATGAGCCGGGCGTCGGTGAATCCCGCCTCCCGGAACATCTCGAGGGTGCGCTCGGCCATCCGGTGCATCGGCTCCTCCGGGAACCCCGGGAACGAGACCGACGGGATGGCGACGAGCTCCTCCAGGTCGGCGAGCACCCCGGGCATCAGGGACCGGACCTTCTCGGAGATCTCCTGCGACTGCATGACGTGCTGCCTTTCCTCGGTCGAGTGATCGGGCCCGGCGGTGCCGGATCAGAAGAAGACGCCGCCGATGAGCGCGCCGACGGCGATGGTCACGACGGAGAGGACGAGCATCGGGACGAAGAAGCTGTGGTCGAGCAGCTTGGTCCCGAGCTTCGTCGACCCGGTGAGGTCGAAGTTCGCCGCGGCGATCTGGGTGCCGTTGGCCGGCAGCGTGTAGACGCCACCGAGGGCGCCGGCCCACATGCCGGTGACGATCCCCGCGGGCAGCCCGGCCGCGAGCCCGATGGGCACGATGGTCCTGGTGGCGGTCGACTGGCTCGTCGTCAGGGCGGCGACGAGGAAGACGGCGAGGGCGAAGATGAACTTCCAGCTGGTGACCCAGCTGCCGATGGTGCTGATGATGTAGTCCTCGTGGGCCGCGATGAACGTCGCGGTGAGCCAGGCGATCCCGAAGAGGGCGATCGCCGAGATCATGCCGGCCTTGAAGACGGACTGGTCGGGGACCTCGCTGACCTTCGGCCGCCCGATGTAGAGGATGAGCGAGCCGACGACGAACATGATGAGGACGATCGTCGTCGTCATGTCGACGGAGATCGTCTCGCCCTCGACCTCGAACGACGGGCGCAGGTTCGGGAAGATCCCGAAGACGACGATGGCGACGACCCCGAGGAGGAAGGCGATCGCCGAGTTGCGCCCCTGCTTCGTGTAGGTCAGCTTCGAGGATGCCGACTCGCCGCCCGTCGTCGCGCCGGGCGCCGGCAGCTCACCGGCGGTGATCTTCGCCTGGATGTCGGGGTCGTCGTCGAGGTCCTTCCACATCCGGTTGACGACGAGCGCGGTGACCACGATGCCGACGACGCACGCCGGCAGGGTGATCGCGAGGATCTGCCCGAGCCCGAGGTTGTACGGCGCGACGTCGGTGAGCGTCAGCATCGCCGCCATCGCGGCGGAGACGGGCGAGGCGGCGAGCGCGATGCCCGACTGCACGACGGTCACCGTCATCGGCCGCGCGGGGCGGATCCGGTTCTTGTACGACACGTCGTAGATGACCGGGAGCAGCGGGTAGATGATGTTGCTCGTCCCGGCGCCGATCGAGAAGAGGAACGCGGTCAGCGGCGCGATGAGGGTGATCTGCTTCGGGCGCTTCTCGATGACCCGGGCGGCGACCACGACCATCCAGTCGATGCCTCCCGCCGCCTGCATGAGCGCCGCGGTGGTGACGACCGCGAGGACGATGGCGATGGCTGCGGCCGGCGGGTCGCCGGGTGCCTCACCGAAGATGAAGACGAGGACGAAGGTGCCGAGGCCACCCCAGAGACCGACGCCGACACCGCCGGCCCTGGTGCCCATGACGATCGCCCCGATGACGACGAGGGCCTCGAGGACGAAGCTGACGCTCATGTCCTGTCCTTTCTCGGATGGGGCGCGGCTCTAGCCGGCCGAACACTGGGAGTCGAGGAGGTTCTGCACCGGGGCCAGCGCGGTCCGCAGGTCGTCCCGGGCCTGGGCCAGCTGCGGCGCCAGCGTCTCGGCGGCTTGGTACCGGGCGGTCGCGAGCTGGGCACGCAGCTCGTCGAGCTGCTGCCGGGCCTGGCCGATGGCCTGGTCGAGCCGGCCGTCGGACATCATCTGGATGCGGTCGAGCGCGTCCCTGAACGCGTCGGCGCTCTTCCGCAGGTCGTCGGCCGCGGCCCGGAGCTGCTCGACGTCGCCGGTGGGGACCGGGGTGGCGCGCAGCTCCGCGACCGAGGCCTTCAGCTCGGCGTACCGGTCGCACAGGCCGGTCGGGGACGGCGCTGTGCCGCACCCGGCCAACAGGACGGTCGCGGCGAGGACGGGGGCGAGGCGACGGATCGCGGCGTTCATGACGTCTCCTCCTCAGGGGTGGGACGGGGCAGGGTGGCGATGGCGACGAGGGTCCGCGCGGCGAGGACGAGGTCGTCCACGGCGATGTGCTCGCTCGTCGCGTGCTCGTCGACCATCCCCGTCGACAGCGCGACACACGGGATCCCTTTGGCGTTGAAGTAGTTCCCGTCCGTCCCGCCACCGGACTTGCGGGGGATGACCTCGAGGCCGAGCGAGCGGATGGCGGCGGCCGCCTCGCGGTACGGCGGCGAGTCCTCGGCGATCTTGTAGGTCCGGTAGATCTCCTCCGCCTCGACGTCCACCGTGGCGCCGCGGGCGGCGGCCGCGTCCTCGCAGGCCCGGCGCATCGCCGCGAGCTGGGCGTCGAGCTTGGCCTGGTCGTGGCTGCGGGCCATCCCCTGGAGGACGACCCGGTCCGGGATGACGTTGCGCGCCTCGCCCCCGAACACGGTGCCGATGTTCGCCACGGTCTCCTCGTCGATGCGGCCCAGGGGCATCGCCGCGATCGCGTCCGCGGCCACCTGGATCGCGCTGATGCCCTTCTCGGGCTCGACCCCGGCATGCGCCTTGCGCCCGTGGACGGTGATCGTCAGGTACACCGACGTCGGTGACCAGTAGGTGATCGACCCCATCGCCCCCGCCGTGTCGAGGACGAACCCGTGGGTCGCCGTGAGCCGACCGACGTCCAGGTGGCGGGAGCCGACGAGCCCGCTCTCCTCGCCGACGGTGACGACGAACTCGATCGTGGGGTGGACCGTCCCCGGGTTGTCCCGCAGCAGGGTCAGCAGCTCGAGGCATCCGGCGATGCCGGACTTGTCGTCGGCCCCGAGGATCGTCGACCCGTCGGTCCGGATGACGCCGTCCTCCCCGACGATGGGGACGATGCCCCGGTCGGTGCCGGCCGTGTCCATGTGCGTGGAGATCAGGATCGTCCCCTCGCCCGACCCCGGGAGGACGGCGACGAGGTTGCCGATGTCGTCCCGTGTCGTCGTGCACCCGAGCCCGGCGAACAGTCCGGTGAGCCGGTCGCAGATCTCCTCCTCCTCGCCGGTGGGACTGTCGATCGCCACCAGGTCGAGGAAGGTGCTCAGCAGTCGGTCCCGATCCACGTCGAGGGCCACCATGAGCGGTTCCTTCCACTCGTCGACGACGCGATCGTGCGGCGGCGCGGGGTGGGTGGGCATCCCCCCTGCGCGGGTGGGTGACCGGGTGCACACCGATCGGTCGTGCTCAGCCGCACGGCGGTCCACCCACCGGAGGGTGGTGTGCGACCACCCCCGCGGCGAGCACGATGCCCGGTGGGGCCACCCGGGTCCCGACGGCCCGACGGTCGGTCCCACCGCATCCGGTCGGATCGGCCCACGGCCTGTCCCCGAGCAAGGAGAGAGCATGGACGCGATGACGAACAACTTCTGGGAGGTCCTCCTCTGGAGTTTCTGGTTCTTCATCTGGATCGCGGCGATCATGGTCTGGTTCCGCTGCATCTGGGACCTGTTCGGTGACCGGTCGCTCAGCGGATGGGGCAAGGCCGGCTGGGCGGTCCTGCTGATCCTCGTGCCGTGGCTGGGCGCCCTGATCTACCTCATCGCCCGTGGGCGCAGCATGAGCGAGCGGCAGATGGCCGCCGCCGCGGAGATGCAGGCGCAGCAGGAGAAGTACATCCAGCAGGTCGCCGGCGCCGGCCAGACCCCGGCCGACCAGATCGCCAGCGCCAAGCAGCTCCTGGACTCGGGCGCGATCTCCCAGGCCGAGTTCGACGCCCTGAAGGCCAAGGCCCTCGCCTGACCCACATTCCGGCCCGGGGCGGGCCGCGGGTGGGTCCCGACGCGACGCAGCGTCGGGACCCACCCGAGGTGGGACGGTCATGCTCCACGCCCCGGCGACCGGGCCGCACCACGAGGAGTCACCATGAGCACGACCGCCTCCGGCGCGCCGGCCGAGCCCGTCGCCGAGACCAGCGCCCCGGGGCTCTCCCCCGAGCAGCTCCAGGAGGTGTTCGCGCTCCTCCCGGGATCGGACTCGGTCGAGCTCAAGGTCTCCGTCCCCGACGCCAGCCGCCGCTCGGTGGTCGAGGCGCTGGGGATGGACGTCATGCGGGCGCAGATCCGGCAGGTCGCGTTCTTCGACACCCGTGACCTCGCCCTCAACCGGCACGGGGTCGTCGTCCGCGCGCGTCGCATCCAGGGGCGCGACGGCGACTCCGTCGTCAAGCTCCGCCCCGTCGTGCCGTCCCAGCTGAGCGGGGACCTGCGCCGCGCCAAGGGCTTCGGCGTCGAGCTCGACGCGATGCCGGGGGGATTCGTCTGCTCGGCCCGGATGAAGGCCGCCGCGAAGGACGCCGACCTCCACCGCGTCTTCCGCGGCGAGGAACCGGTGCGCAAGGTCTTCACCAAGCGTCAGTGGGCGCTCCTCGAGGAGTCCGCGCCGGAGGGCGTGGCCCTGGACGGGCTCGAGGTCCTCGGACCGGTCAACATCCTCAAGCTGAAGTTCGAGCCCGAGGGCTACCCGCGCCCGATGGTCGCCGAGCTGTGGTTCTACCCGGACGGCTCCCGCATCCTCGAGCTGTCGGCGAAGTGCCTTCCGGACGAGGCGTTCACGGCCGCCGCCGAGAGCAAGGCGTTCATCGCGGCGCACGGCGTCGACCTCGGCGCCCCGCAGCAGACGAAGACGCGGACCGCGCTGGCGTTCTTCACCGGCGACCAGCCCGGGTGACCGGCGTCCACGGTGGCTGACTCCGGGGCCCCACGGGCCGGCCGGACCGCCGGCACCGCGGAGGGCAGGCGACTGGCCGCCCCCGGGAGCCGACCCGAGGACGACCTGTTCTCCGCCAACCCCTGGTACGAGTGGGGGCCGTACCTCTCCGAGCGGGCCTGGGGGACGGTCCGCGAAGACTACAGCGACGACGGGGACGCGTGGCGGTCCTTCCCGCACGACCATGCCCGGTCGCGGGCCTACCGGTGGAACGAGGACGGGATGGCCGGCCTCTCCGACGTGCGGCAGGACCTGTGCCTCTCCCTCGCCCTGTGGAACGGCGTCGACCCCATCCTCAAGGAGCGGATGTTCGGGCTGACCGGCCCCGAGGGGAACCACGGCGAGGACGCCAAGGAGTACTGGTGGTACCTCGACGGCCTGCCGAGCCATGCCTGGCTGCGCTGGCGCTACCACTACCCACAGGCCCCCTTCCCCTACGAGCGGCTCGTCGACGAGAACCGGGGACGGTCACGCGAGGAGCCGGAGTTCGAGCTCCTCGACACCGGGGTGTTCGACGGCGACCGGTTCTGGGCCGTCGAGGTCACCTACGCCAAGGCCTCCCCCACCGAGGTCCTCGCCCGCGTCACCGTGGAGAACCGGGGCCCGGAGACCGCGACCCTGTCGGTCCTGCCGACGCTGTGGTTCCGCAACACGTGGCGCGTCAGTGGGGACCGCGAGGCCGAGGTGCCGAGCCTGTCGCTCGACGGGGACGCGGTGGTCGTCGACCACCCTCGGCTGGCCGGCCACCGCCTCGAAGCCGCACCCGTCGACGGCACCCTGCCCGCGGCCCTGTTCTGCGACAACGAGACCAACGCCGAGCGGCTCTTCGGGGCGCCGTCAGCGACACCGTTCCCCAAGGACGGGATCAACGACCACGTCGTCCACGGAGCGCCTACCGTCAACCCTCAGCAGCGGGGGACGAAGGCGAGCTGGTGGTACCGCGTAGAGGTCCCCGCCCACGGGACGGTCGAGATCCGGCTGCGCCTGAGCGGGCCCGACGACCCCGAGCTCGCGGACTGGTCGGGCCGCCACTTCGACGAGGTCGTGGAGCGGCGTCTGGCCGAGGCAGACGAGTTCTACGCGGCGCTGGCGCCGGCGGGGACCGACGCCGAGCGGATGCGCGTGCTCCGGCAGGCGTGCGGGGGCCTGGTCTGGAGCAAGCAGCTCTATCCCTACCGCGTCAGCACCTGGCTCGACGGCGACCCGGGACAACCCGCCCCGCCCGCCGGCCACCGCACCGGCCGGAACGCCGGGTGGCGGCACCTCGACGCCTTCGACGTCCTCGCGATGCCGGACCCGTGGGAGTATCCGTGGTTCGCCGCGTGGGACCTCGCCTTCCACACCATCCCCTGGGCACACCTCGACCCCGTCTTCGCCAAGTACCAGCTGCTCGTCCTGCTCCGCGAGTGGTTCCAGCACCCGAACGGCGCCCTCCCGGCGTACGAGTGGAGCTTCGACGACGTCAACCCCCCGGTCCACGCCCTGGCGGCCCTGCGGGTCTTCCTCGTCGACGGCGGATGGGACGTCGAGTTCCTCGAAAGGGTCTTCCAGAAGCTGCTCGTCAACTTCACGTGGTGGCTCGGTCGGCTCGACCCGGACGGCAACAACGTCTTCGCCGGCGGCTTCCTCGGGCTCGACAACATCTCGCCGGTCGACCGGTCCCACCTCCCCGAGGGGCTGCACCTCGACCAGGCCGACGGCACCGCCTGGATGGCCTACTACTCGCTCGCGATGCTCACCATCGCCGTGACCCTGGCGCAGCACGACCCGGTCTACGACGACATGGTCCTGAAGTTCCTCGACCACACGATCCTCATCGCCGACGCGCTGGCGGGCTCCGGGTGCTTCGACCCCGAGGACGGCTTCTTCTACGACCGCCTCCACGGCCCGGACGGCACCTCCGAGCTCATCCGGGTCCGGACCCTCGTCGGCGTGCTGCCGGCACTGCCCGCGGTGACGGTCCGCCCGCACACCGTGGCCCGGCTGGACCAGCTCCGCGGGCGCATCGCGCGCCGGCTGGAGCTCCACGGCCGTCGTGCGATCCTCGACTGGCGGGTCCGCGGTGAGGGCGACGAACGCCGGCTGCTCCTCTCCGTCGTGACGCCCGACCAGCTGCGGTCGATCTTCTCGGCGCTGCTCGACCCTCGGGAGTTCCTCTCGCCGCACGGCCTGCGATCCCTCTCCAGGCGGCACACCACGCCCTACCGGCTCGCCGGGCTCGCCGACGCCGAGATCGCCTACGAGCCGGCCGAGTCCACGACCCCGATGTACGGCGGCAACTCGAACTGGCGGGGGCCGGTGTGGTTCCCGGTCAACTACCTCGTCATCCGGGAGCTGGTCCAGTACGCCGACTTCGTCGGCCCGGACGCCACGTTCGAGTTCCCCACCGGCTCAGGGCGACAGGTCGCCTTCGGCGACATCGCGGCCGACCTGGCCGAGCGCCTCGTCTCCATCTGGCTGCCGGACGAGAACGGGCGCCGCCCGGTCTACGGCGGGGCCGACGTCCTCCAGGAGGACCCCGCGTGGCGGGCGAACCTGCTCTTCTTCGAGTACTTCAACGGCGACGACGGCGCCGGCCTCGGGGCGATGCACCAGACCGGATGGACCGCGCTGGTCGCCGACCTCATCATCGACCCGCCGGGGCGGGCCTGACGTCCCGGGGCACCGGACCGCGCTAGGAGCCGAAGCGCTCATCCGCGACCCCGTGCCGAAGGCCCCTGTCGCTGACCGTCACCGAGTCCTGTTCCGTCACCGCGAGGATGGTTCGGACGATGCACGCCCCGGCGAGGATCACCTCCGCGCGGGCCGGTTGGAGGCCGACGATCTCGCGGCGCTCGTCCGCGGACCGCTGCCGGTAGGCCTCGATCTGCCGGTCGACCTCGGCGACGGTGAGGACCGTGCCGTGGACGACGTCGGCGTCGTACTCCCGCAACGCGTGGCGCACGGCCGCGAGGTTGGTCGAGGTCCCGCCGATGGCCACGACGGCATCCGGGCGGGGACGCCCCTCGAGCCGGCCGAGCTCCTCGCGGACCCCGGCCAGCACCTGGTCGACGGTGTCACGGTCGACGGCGCCGGCCAGCCCGTACCGCTCGGTGACGCGCACCGCGCCGATGTCGAGGCTGAACTGCTCCTCGAGCCGCTCCCCCTCGCCGAAGGTGAACTGGCTGCTGCCACCGCCCGAGTCGAAGACGAGGACCGGTCCGTCGACCCGGGGCAACGACGACACCGCGGCGAGGTACGCCAGGCGCGCCTCCTCCTTCCCCGAGATGACCTCGACGGTCACCCCGGTCCGCGCGAAGACGGCGTCGACGAGCTCGCCCCGGTTCGGCGCCTGCCGCATCCCGGCCGTGCCGACGGAGACGATGTCGACGGGGCCTCCCTCGCGGGCCACGGCCACGAGCTCGGCGATCGCCTCGACCGTCCGGTCCATCGAGGGGACGGTGAGCCGGCCGGCCTCGGCGAGACCCTCGCCGAGCCGGGTGACCGTCGACCGGTCGACGAGGGGGCGCGGGGGGCTTCCGGCCGCCCGCTCGCCGACGTGGAGCTTCACCGAGTTGGTGCCGACGTCGAGGACCGCGACCCGTTCCGGCCCCCAGCCGAGGAGGGACTTCAGGCCCCGTGCGACACAGGTGTTCCGGCGACCCTCCACCCCGAGCCTTGCGATCGTCGCCGAGACGAGAGCCTGGTCGGGGGACTCGACGGCGACGGTGAGTGCCGGCACCCCGTCGACCTCGATCTCGGTCGCCTCGACCATGCAGCCGTCGAGGAGGCCGCGCCGTCGGCGCTTGTGGACCGGCACCGCCCGCAGCTCGGGCCGGGTACCGACGAGGTCCTGCCACCACTGCTCCTCGGTCACCTCGCCGCGGGCCTCGGGGGCCGGCAGCCCGAGCGCGCCGAACGCCACGGCCGCGGCCTCGCCGTCGAGCGGGAAGGTCGCCTTCAGCACCGGACGCCACTGCTGGAGGCCGTCGCCGTCGACGTGCTCCTCGACCTTGACGTCGAGCACCCCGGCGCGCAGCTTGACCGACGCGTCCCCTTCGAGCGAGAGCACGTAGACCTCGTCGCTCTCCTGGACCGTGTCCGCGGGGAGCAGCGCGAGGGCCTCGGTGAGGTCGCCCCGCGGCGCGAACGTGCGCCACTCCCACCGTGGGACCACCACTGGCACGGTGGGGTGCTCGTTCGGGTCACTGCTCGTCATCGTCCACGCCTCCCTGCTCGTCGTCCGCCGTGCCAGCCGTCCGCCCACCACTCGCACCGCCCGGCGCCCCGAGGGCGGTGACGGCGCGGTGGACGTTCCCGTGGACCCGACCCGGCCCCAGCAGGTCGAGCGCACCGTCCCGTTCGAGCATCCGGCGGACCTCGGGGCGGACACCGGCCAGCCGCAGCTCGACTCCGGCCTCCTCGGCGAGCCGGATGACCTCCCGGAGCGTCACGGTGCCCTGCGAGTCGATGACGTACACCCCGCCGAGGTGGATCACCATCCCGTGGACCCCCGGCGTGAGGACGAGCTCGCGGACCCGGTCCTCCAGCGCGTCAGCGGTCGCGAAGAACACCCCGCCGTCGACCCGCAGGACGACGACCCCGGGCGTCGTCTCGTCGCCGGGGAAGTCCCCGAGGCTGCGGAACACCTGCGTGCCAGGCTCACGCCCGAGCTCCGGCATCTGCGGGTGGGTGACGACGAAGACGAGCCACACGAGGGACAGCGCGATGCCGATGACGACCCCGGCGAAGATGCCGAGGACGAGGGTCCCGGCGATGGCGGCCATCGCGACCCAGAAGTCGACCCGCGACACCCGGCGGAGCCGGCGCAGCTCCGGCAGGTCCATCATCCCCATGACGACGGCCTCGATGATGAGCGCGGCGAGCACCGGCTTCGGGAGCGCCGAGAACAGCGGCGCGAGGACGACGAGCGCGAGGAGCACCGTGACCCCGGAGGTGATCGACGCGAGCCCGCTGCGCGCACCGGTCCGGTCGTTGAGCGAGCTCGCGGACAGGCTCGTCGTCACGGGCATCCCCTGGAGCAGGCCGGCGCCGAGGTTCGCGGCCCCCTGTGCCACCGACTCCTGGTCGATGTCGACCTGGTAGCGGTGCTTCGCGGCGAAGGACCGGGCGTCACCGGCGGTCTGCGAGAAGCCGATCATCATCAGGGCGAAGGCCGCGACCGCGACCGTCCCGGCGTGGTCGAGGAGGAGGCCGAGGTCGGGTACCGCGGGCGCCGGCAGTCCGCGGGGGATGTCACCGACGAGGGCGACGCCATGCGCCTCGAGGTCGAAGAGCGGGGTGGCGACGAGCCCGCCGAGGAGGAGCACGAGCGACCCCGGGACCCGCGGCGCGACGAGCTTGAGCCCGAAGACGACGGCCAACGCGACCGTGCCGACGACGATGGTCGCCAGGTGCGCGCCCCCGAGACCGGTGAGCCACGACCCGAGCTCGCGGAGCGGGTTCTTGCCCTCCGCACTCGTCCCGGTGATCTTGGGGAGCTCGCCGATGACGACGTCGACCGCTGCGCCGAAGAGGAACCCCGTGACCACCGCCCGGGAGAGGAACTGGGAGAGCCACCCCATGCGGAGCACGGCGAGGACGACGAAGAGGAGGCCCGTCGCGACGGTGAGGCCGGCGACGAAGGTGGCCGTGTCCGCCCCCTCCGGGACCCCCGCGGTGAGGACCGCGGCGCCGGCGACGGCCGCGAGGCCCGAGCTGGGGCCCATCGAGATCTGCCGGCAGGTGCCGAAGACGGCGTAGAGGATGGCGCCGGCCGCGGCCGCGTAGAGGCCGTTCTGGAGGGGGACGCCCGCGATGCCGGCGTAGCCGAGGTTCTTCGGGATGATCAGGGCCGCGACGACGAAGCCGGCGAGGAGGTCACCGCGCAGCCAGGACCGGTCGTAGCTGCGGAGCTGGCCGATGATGGGGAGGAAACCGGCGCGCTCGCGCGACGCGACGGCCGGCTCGCTCACCACGACATGACCACGACGCGCACCCCGGGCTCCCTCGCTCGGCCGTCACCACTGCTTGGCGACGGGACGACGATACGCCCGGCAGGGATGCGCGCGAGCGGAGTTCCGGCTCCGGCGCGCGGGGGTCCTGGGGCACCCGCGTGGGTCGAGGTGATACCGCGCGGCTTTCCGCGCGATCGCACCTCCACCCGGGCACCCCTCCCCGGGTCGAGGTGATACCGCGCGGCTTTCCGCGCGATCACACCTCCACCGGGCCCGGCCCCCGCTGCGGGCCGCTCAGTCGAGCCGACGGGGGTGGGCGTACCGCCGCAGCGCCGGGGCGACCGGCCGCCCCTCGAGCAGGCCGTCGGTGCTCCCGGCGGCGAGGGCCTTGGCGTACACCGACATCGCCCCGTCGCACGCCTCGAGGGTCCGCGCGACGTCCTCGTCGGTGTGCGCCGCCGAGATGACGAAGGACTGGCCCAGCACGCCACGCCGCAGCAGTTCCTGGAGGAAGAGTGCCCGGTACGCCTGGGACGGTCGGCCGTCCTGGTCGAGCGTCCCGAACACGAGGCACGATGGCCGCCCGCTCACGGTGACGGAGGCCTCGAGCCCGTGCGCCGCCGCGAGATCCTGCACACCGGCCCGCAGCTTCTCGCCCTGGCGCTCCATGGTGCCGACGACGTCCCACTCCTCGTAGGCGGCGGCGACGGCGAGCGACGCGGCGAGGCCGGTGCTCTCCGCCCCGTGGGTCGTCGAGAGGAGGAAGACGCGGGGTGCGTCGGTGTTGAGTCCACCGAGCTCCATGAGGGACCGCTTCCCGCAGAGCGCGGCGACCGAGAAGCCGTTGCCCATCGCCTTGCCCCACGTGGAGAGGTCGGGGGTCACCCCGTAGACGTCCTGGGCGCCCGAGGCCGACCAGCGCATCCCGGTGATCATCTCGTCGAAGACGAGCACGAAGCCGTCGCGGTCGGCGAGCGCGCGCAGGCCCTCGAGGAAGCCCGGCGCCGGTTCGGCGGTGCCGGTGGCGGCCTCGAGGAACACCGCGGCGATCCGCCCCGGGTAGCGCCCGAGGAGCGCCTCGAGGGTCCGCGCGACGTCCTCGTCGGTGTGC
>DASSQJ010000350.1:0-9583 GCA_035702545.1 Phycicoccus sp. | reverse complement strand
ACCAGCACCCGCATCGCCGCCGCCACCCTCGCTGCCGCCTGGCTCGTCGCCGTCGGCGCCACCGCCGCCCAGGCCGCCGCCCCGGACACCGCCTGCCAGCGCGCCGGGATGAACTTCCTCAAGCAGAACGGGCTGTTCACCACCGTCGCCAAGAACGGCATCACCGTGGGGACCGCCGTCTCCGTGGGAGTCACCGTCCGGCCCGGCGCCGACGTCACCGGCATCACCGCCGACACCGTCATCCCGTTCTCCACGCTGCTCGCCGACCACCGTGCCGGCGCCAACAGCACCTTCGTCTACCCCTGGTGTGAGTGAGCTCGTTCCCTCCCTCACTCACGCGGCGGCCGGGACCTCGGTGGTGGTCCCGGCCGTTCCGCGTGCCGCGGGCCGGGCGCTGAGCGGGGTCGGTCCCGCGACGTAGGGTGGTGCCCGAGATGAGCACCCTCTTCGACGGCCTCGACTTCGGCGAGCCGCGCCACGAACCCCACGTCGACCCCGCCACGCACGCCAGCGCCCACGCCGCCCTGGTCAACGCGGCGGGCGTCCCGACGTGGGCCGAGGCGGCCGCCGCGGGCCGGGGCCCCGCGCCGAGCCGCCCCGGGCCGGCCGCCGACACCGAGGCGCTGCTCGCCGGCCTCAACCCCCAGCAGCGCGAGGCGGTCCTCCACGAGGGAGGCCCGCTCCTCATCGTCGCGGGCGCCGGATCCGGCAAGACCCGGGTGCTCACCCACCGCATCGCGCACCTGCTCGCCGACCGGGGGGTCCAGCCGGGGCAGGTCCTCGCGATCACCTTCACGAACAAGGCCGCCGCCGAGATGCGCGAGCGGGTCGAGGCCCTCGTCGGGCCTCGGGCCCGCGCCATGTGGGTGATGACCTTCCACAGCGCCTGCGTTCGGATCCTGAGGCGCGAGGCCGACAAGGTGGGGATGCGGTCGACGTTCTCCATCTACGACGCGGCCGACAGCCAGCGGCTGATGTCGATGGTCCTGCGCGACCTCGACCTCGACCCCAAGCGGTACAACCCCCGCTCGTTCTCGCACCAGGTGAGCAACCTCAAGAACGAGCTCGTCGACGAGGAGACCTTCACCCGCCGGGTGTCCGAGACCGGGACCCACCAGGAGCAGGTCCTCGCCGAGGCCTACACGGAGTACCAGCGGCGGCTGCGCCAGGCCAACGCGCTCGACTTCGACGACCTCATCATGACGACGGTCCACCTCTTCCAGGCCTTCCCCGACGTCGCCGAGCACTACCGCCGCCGGTTCCGACACGTCCTCGTCGACGAGTACCAGGACACCAACCACGCCCAGTACCAGCTGGTCCGCGAGATCGTCGGCTCCGAGGAGACCCGGACCGAACACGGCGTCGCGCCGAGTGAGCTCGTCGTCGTCGGCGACGCCGACCAGTCGATCTACGCCTTCCGGGGCGCGACGATCCGCAACATCGAGGAGTTCGAGAACGACTACCCCGATGCCCGGACCATCCTCCTCGAGCAGAACTACCGCTCGACGCAGACCATCCTGCGGGCCGCCAACTCGGTGATCGCCCGCAACGAGGGCCGCCGCCCCAAGAACCTGTGGACCGACAGCGGTGACGGCGACCGCATCGTCGGGTACGTCGCCGACAACGAGCACGACGAGGCGTCCTTCGTCGCCCGCCGGATCGACACCCTGGGCGACGACCACGGAGTGCGCCCCGGCGACGTCGCCGTCTTCTACCGCACCAACGCCCAGTCCCGGGCCCTCGAGGAGGTCTTCGTCCGGGTCGGCCTGCCGTACAAGGTCGTCGGCGGCACCCGGTTCTACGAGCGGCGGGAGGTCAAGGACGCCCTCGCCTACCTGCGGGTCCTCTCCAACCCCGCCGACACCGTCAACCTCCGGCGAATCCTCAACGTCCCCAAGCGCGGCATCGGCGACCGGGCGGAGGCCTGCGTCGCCGCCCTCGCCGACCGCGAGCGCATCCCGTTCGTCGCCGCCCTCGGCCGCGCCGCCGACGCGCCCGGCATCGCGACCCGCTCGGTCGCCGCCATCAGCGGGTTCACCGCGATCCTCGAGGACCTCGGCCGCGTGCGCGACGACGAGGACGCCGGCGTCGCCGACCTCCTCGAGGCGGTCCTCGACCGCACGGGGTACCTCGCCGAGCTCCGCGACAGCCGCGACCCCCAGGACGAGACCCGCATCGAGAACCTCGCCGAACTCGTCGCCGTGGCGCAGGAGTACGAGGGCACGGCGCCGGAGCCGACGCTGACGGAGTTCCTCGAGCAGGTCTCGCTGGTCGCCGACGCCGACGAGATCCCCGAGGGTGCCGAGGCCGAGGAGCAGGGGGTCGTCACCCTGATGACCCTCCACACCGCCAAGGGACTGGAGTTCCCCGTCGTCTTCCTCACCGGGATGGAGGACGGCACCTTCCCGCACCTGCGCAGCCTCGGCGACGCGCGCGAGCTCGAGGAGGAGCGCCGGCTCGCCTACGTCGGCATCACCCGGGCCCGTGAGCGACTGCACCTGTCGCGTGCCGCCGTCCGGTCGGCTTGGGGCGCACCGCAGTACAACCCGCCGTCACGGTTCCTCGACGAGATCCCGGCCGAGCTGCTCCAGTGGGAGCGCGAGCTCTCCGGGGCCGCCGCGATCGGTCGTCGCGACCAGCGGCCGGCTGTCGCGACCCTGGCCGCCCGTCCCGGCGTCCGCTCACCGGGCACCCGCCCGGTCGTCCCGCTCTCGCCCGGCGACCGGGTGACCCACGACACCTACGGTCTGGGGACCGTCGTGCGGACGATGGGTGAGGGCGAGAAGACCCAGGCCGAGGTCGACTTCGGCGGGGAGCTCGGGGTCAAGCGGTTCGTGCTGCGCTACGCCCCGCTCGAGAAGCTCTGACCCGAGGGGCGGCCGGCGTCATACGGCCGGCCGGCGTCACCAGAGGCCGTGCTGCTTGAGCCAGGGCACCGGGTTGAGCGTCGTGTGCCCGACCGTGGAGGTCAGGAGCTCGAGGTGCAGGTGCGGGCCGGTCGAGTGGCCGGTGTTGCCCGACGCCCCGACGACCTGGCCCGGCATCACGGACTGGCCGACCCGGACGTCGGCGCGGCTCATGTGGAGGTAGGCGAGCACGCTGCCGTCCCAGTACTGGATCTCCACCCGGTTGCCGGACTGGCCGCCCCAGCCGACCTCGGTGACCGTCCCCTTCGACATCGCGACGAGCGGCGTGCCGATGGGGGAGGCGAAGTCGACGCCCTCGTGCACCGTGCCCCAGCGTGGGCCGTAGAGCGAGGTCACGTGCCAGGTCCCGATGGGGCGGACCCACTTGCGGCCCTCCCGCTCGGCCTTGGCCTTGGCGGCCGCGGCGGCATCCGCCTTGCGCTTGGCGTCCCGCGACGCGCGGGCCTGGGCCTCGACCCGGCCGATGAGCGCCGCGCTCTGGATCTGGGCGTCCTGGCGGCGGGCGGCGATCTCGCTGACCGCCTCCACGTCCGCGGCCTGCTGCGTGCGCGCCATCGCCGTCTGCTGGCCGGTGAGGTCGAGGGTCAGCGGGGCCGACTCGGCCACCGTCGCCCCGGTCGCCGTCACGACGAGCGCAGCGGCGGCGGTCGTCGGGAGGACGAAGCTCGAGCTGAGCGCTCGGGGTAGGCGGGCACGACGCGACGAGACGCGGTGGCGTCCGGCGTAGTGCCGGCCGCGGTAGGACCGGGACGACACGGAGCAGGGACCTCAAGGGTTGGCGGCAGGGGCGGGGCCTTGGGGGGCTGGTACACCGTAGCGTGACCAATCCGTGACACAAACCCGAACCCTGAGAGTCGATGCGGCACGCATACTTCGCGCGCGACGGCAACGGTGCCCTGACCTGCGCAAACCCCGCGTTGAGTGGTCGCGGTCACACGAGAACTTCTCAGGGAGTGGGCGTGTCGCACCGTGCGCGGTCAGTCGTTGCGGGACAAGGGAGTCGCGCCGGACCGCAGGGTCGACCCGTCGGCGTCGAGCTGGGCGAGCGCCGTCGAGATGCCGTGGACCACCTCGCCCAGCATCGGCAGCGTGAGGTGTCCGGCACCGTGCAGCCGCACGTTGCGGGCCCGCAGGTCGGGGTGGCGCAGCGCCGCGGAGGCCCGGGGGGCGATCGCCTGGTCGCTGTCTGACCAGTACGAGATGAACCGGGTCCGGCAGCCGTGGACGGGGCGGGCGAGCTCGCGCATCAACCCGCTGCCCGGCCGCATCTGCTCCATGAGTCGGGTCGGGACGGCGTAGGCCATCCACGTGCCCTCGTGCGGCGTCCCGAGGGTGACGAGGGTGTGGACCCGCGCGTCGCCGCCGAGCCGGGTGACGTAGTAGCGGCCGATGAGGCCGCCGAGGCTGTGTCCGATGACATGGATGCGCTCGTAGCCGGTCTCGGCCACGACCCGCTCGACCTCCTCGGCGAGGCGCAGTGCCGCTGTCCGCACGTCGGTCGCCACGGTCGCGTAGTTCATCGCGAAGACGTCGGAGAAGCCGCGGCGGGTCAGCCCCCGGCGGAGCAGGGTGAAGACCGACCGGTTGCTGACGACGCCGTGGACGAGCAGGATCGGCGTCCCCGCCGCCTCGACGTCGGACACGAGCAGGCCCCGCTGGACCGGGGGCAGGTGCTCGAGCCGGTACGGACGCCGGGCGGCCCGTCCGCGACCGCCGAGGAGGCCGGCCGGCCACGTCGTGACGTGCGCGGAGAGCCAGGCGGCCTCGACGGCCGCACCGGCGAGCACCGCGGGGTCGAGCAGCGCGGCTCCGGCGGCGGCGAGCCGGCGGGCGTGCCGGGACCACGGGGCCGTCGGCGTCGGCGCCTCGGGCCCGTGGTCATGCAGCGGCAGGGGAGCGGCCATGGCGGGACAACTGTAGGTGGCGGCCACTCCCGCTGCCGGCGTTCCGCCCGGTCGGCGCGCGGCCCGACCGCTCGGGGGTGAGATCAGCCCCATCGGCGACCTCCGGGGCGATCGGCGGTCCCCGGCACCGTTAGGCTCCCGTGCGGACCACCATCGCCGACGACAGTGAGGACGAGCCCCCGTGGACCTCTTCGAGTACCAGGCCCGTGACATGTTCGAGAAGCACGGTGTGCCCGTGCTCGCGGGGGCCGTCGCGACGACCCCGGAGGAGGTCCGGGCAGCGGCGGAGCGCATCGGTCCCGCCAGCGGTGGCGTCACCGTCGTCAAGGCGCAGGTGAAGACCGGCGGCCGGGGCAAGGCCGGCGGGGTCAAGGTGGCGAAGAGCCCGGAGGAGGCCGAGGAGCACGCCCGGGCCATCCTCGGGATGGACATCAAGGGCCACACCGTCCACCAGGTGATGGTCGCCCAGGGCGCCCGGATCGCCGAGGAGTACTACTTCTCCATCCTCCTCGACCGCGCCAACCGCTCCTACCTCGCGATGTGCAGCACCGAGGGCGGGATGGAGATCGAGCAGCTCGCCGTCGAGCGCCCCGAGGCCCTGGCCCGGGTCCCGGTCGACCCCAACGTCGGCATCGACGACGCCAAGGCTCGCGAGATCGTCGAGGCGGCCGGCTTCGACGCCGCGACCGCGGCCGCGGTCGAGCCGGTCGTCAAGGCGCTCTGGACGGTCTACCGCGACGAGGACGCGACCCTCGTCGAGGTCAACCCGCTCGTCAAGACCGAGGACGGCACGATCATCGCGCTCGACGGCAAGGTCTCCCTCGACGCCAACGCCGGGTTCCGCCACCCCGACCACGCCGAGCTCGAGGACACCGCCGAGACCGACCCGCTCGAGGCGGCGGCCAAGGAGAAGGACCTCAACTACGTCAAGCTCGACGGCTCGGTGGGCATCATCGGGAACGGCGCCGGGCTCGTCACGAGCACCCTCGACGTCGTCGCCTACGCGGGCGAGGAGTTCGGCGGGCAGAAGCCCGCGAACTTCCTCGACATCGGCGGGGGCGCGAGCGCCGAGGTGATGGCCAACGGGCTGCACATCATCCTCTCGGACCCGCAGGTCAGGAGCGTCTTCGTCAACGTCTTCGGCGGCATCACGGCGTGCGACGCGGTCGCCAACGGCATCGTCGGTGCGCTCGACGCGCTCGGCGAGGAGGAGGACCGGCCGCTCGTCGTGCGCCTCGACGGCAACAACGTCGAGGAGGGCCGGCGGATCCTCGCGGCGCGCAACCACCCGCGCGTCATCATCGAGGAGACGATGGACGGCGCCGCCCGCAAGGCCGCCCAGCTGGCCGCGAAGAACTGACCCCGAGCCGAGCAGAAGAGAGACGACACAACCCATGGCCATCTTCCTCACCGCGGACTCCAAGGTCATCGTCCAGGGCATGACCGGCTCGGAGGGCATGAAGCACACCCAGCGGATGCTCCGCTCGGGGACGGCGATCGTCGGCGGGGTCAACCCGCGCAAGGCCGGCACCGAGGTCGAGTTCGAGGGCGGCGTCACCGTCCCGGTCTTCGGAACCGTCGCCGAGGCGATGGAGGCGACCGGCGCCGACGTCAGCGTCGTCTTCGTCCCGGCCGCCTTCACCAAGGCCGCCGCCGTCGAGGCGATCGACGCCGGCATGCCGTTGTGCGTCGTCATCACCGAGGGCGTCGCCGTCAAGGACACCGCGGAGTTCTACAACTACGCCCTCGAGAAGGGCACGACCCGGATCATCGGGCCGAACTGCCCGGGCCTGATCAGCCCCGGACAGTCCAACGCGGGGATCATCCCCGCCGACATCTCCGGCGGTGGCCGGATCGGCCTGGTCTCCAAGTCGGGCACCCTGACCTACCAGATGATGTACGAGCTGCGGGACATCGGCTTCTCCTCGGCTGTCGGGATCGGTGGGGACCCGATCATCGGGACGACCCACATCGACTGTCTCGAGGCGTTCGAGAACGACCCCGACACCGCGGCGATCGTCATGATCGGCGAGATCGGCGGCGATGCCGAGGAGCGCGCGGCCGCGTACATCAAGGAGCACGTCACGAAGCCCGTCGTCGGCTACGTCGCCGGGTTCACCGCGCCCGAGGGCAAGACGATGGGCCACGCCGGAGCGATCGTCTCCGGCTCCTCCGGCACCGCGCAGGCGAAGAAGGAGGCACTCGAGGCCGCCGGGGTCAAGGTCGGCAAGACACCGTCGGAGACCGCTCACCTGATGCGCGAGATCATGGAGTCGCTCGCCGGCTGACCGGCCCGCGCCGGCTCGACCACGGGGCGCCCCTGAAAAGCCCGGCGGTGGGGGAGTCGCTGCCGGGCTGCGGCGCCGCCGTGGCCCAGACTGGTCGCGATGACCGTCATCGACCGCCTGCGCTCCGCCATCCCCGGCGCCGACGCGTCCCCGGGGGATGCCGGTGACGCCGCATCGGGCGACGGGCCCGGGTGGCTCCGTGGCGCCGTCGTCGGCGTCCTCACCGCGCTCGTCTCCGTCGCGCTCGTCGTCGTCCCGACCTACCTCGCGTGGTCGAGCGCCGAGCCGGTCGCGGGCACGGCGGGCGACGCCGTCGCCGTGGGGGCCGGCCTCTGGCTGCTCACCGCCGGCGCGCACGTCACCGCGGGGGCCGGGACGGCCATCGCGCTGACCCCCCTGCTCGGTCTCCTCGTCCTCGTCGTCCTCGCCCGGCTCGGCGCTCGCGAGGCGATGGTCCGGGTCTCCCTCGAGGGCCCGGTGTGGTGGGGCCTCCTCCCGCGCCGGTTCGCCGCGACCCTGGCTGCCTGGTGGGTCGGCTACGCGGTCGTCGTCGTCGGCACGGCGTGGCTCGCCGGCACCGGCCTCCTGTCGCCGGTGTGGCCGACGGTCGCTCTCCCCGCGGCCGGCGTGCCGCTGGTCGGCGCCGCGCTCGCCCTCCGCCGGGTCGTCGCCGACGACCACGACCTGCTCGGGCCGCGCGCCGGTGCCCTGCGCCTCCCGGACGCCGTCCGCCGCGGGCTGGCGCCGGGGCTGTCCGGCCTGCTCGCCCTGCTCGGGGTGGGAACTGCCCTCGTCCTCGCCGCCGTGGCCCTCTCGTGGGACGGGGTCCGGGCGGTCCACGACGGCCTCGCCGCCGGTGGTGCCGGCTCGGTGCTCCTCGTCGTCGTCCAGGCCGGGATGCTGCCCAACCTCGGCCTGTGGGCGACCTCGTTCCTCGCCGGGCCCGGCTTCCAGGTCGTCGACGGCGCCGTGATCTCCTGGGGTGGCGCGCACAGCGGGCTGCTCCCCATGGTCCCCGTGCTCGCCGCCCTGCCCCAGCCGGGTCCGTTCCCCGCCGTCGTGGCGGTCCTCGCCCCTCTGCTCCTCGTCGCCGTCGGGGCGTACGTGGGTCGCCGGTCCCTGACGACGGTGGCCCGCCTCGCCCGGCTCCGCACCAAGCTCGCAGCGGCGACGGCCGGCTGCGCGACGACGGCGGTGGCTGCCGGGCTCCTCGACGCGGTCGGCGGTGGCTCCCTCGGCCAGTTCCGGCTCACGTCCGTCGGCGCACCGGCCCTCACCCTCACCCTGTCCCTCTTCGGCTGGCTGCTCCTCGGCGCGGTCCTCGCCGTCCTCCGCGACGCGTGGCGGCTGCGCCGGTGACCGAGCGCCTCGGCCTCGTCGTGCTCGTCTCCGGGGCGGGCAGCAACCTTCAGGCCCTCCTCGACGCCGCCGCGGCAGGCGCCCCGTTCGCGGTGCTCGCCGTCGGCGCCGACCGGGACGGCACGCAGGGGCTGGAGCGGGCGGCCGCGGCCGGCGTCCCGACCTTCGTCTGCCGGGTCCCCGATTACGACAGCCGCACCGACTGGGACCTCGACCTCGCCCGCCGGATCCGCGGCTTCGGCCCGGACATCGTCGTCTCCGCGGGCTTCATGAAGGTGCTCGGGCCGGCCGTCCTCGGCGCGCACCCGGTGCTCAACACCCATCCCGCCCTCCTCCCGAGCTTCCCCGGGGCACACGGGGTCCGGGACGCCCTCGCCCACGGCGTCCGGGTCACCGGGTGCACGTGTCACTGGGTCGACGCCGGCGTCGACACCGGCCCGATCATCGAGCAGCAGGCCGTCCGGGTGGAGGCCGGCGACACCGTCGAGAGCCTCCACGAGCGCATCAAGGTCGTCGAGCGGAGGATGCTCGTCGACGTCCTCACCGTGCTCGCCGGCGACCGCTCGGCCATCCCGACCCCCTGAGGCCCCACGGCGGCTCGTGCGAGGATCGCCCGGTGCCCACCGACCCCGCCGCCCTGAGTGCCCTCACGCTGGGCTTCCTCCGCGAGCGGCACCTCGCGACCCTGACGACGCTGCGCGACGACGGGACGCCGCACACCGTTCCGGTGGGCTTCACCTGGGACGAGGACGCGCTCGTCGCCCGGGTCATCGCGAGTCGGGGGAGCGCCAAGGTGCGGCAGGCCCGCTCAGGCCGGGCGGCGTCGCTCTGCCAGGTCGACGGCCGGCGCTGGGCCACCCTCGAGGGGACGACCCGGGTCCTCGAGGACGCCGCCTCCGTCCGGGACGCCGAGGAGCGGTACGCGGTGCGGTACCGGCCACCCCGGCCGAACCCCGAGCGCGTCGTCGTCGTCCTCGACGTCACCGGCGTCCTCACCGGCCCCTCGCTCCGCCCACCCCCGGCGCCTCGCTAGACTCGGCGCCGACGGCCGGCGCCCTCGCGCCGCGTCCGACGCACGAGGACGACTGGCGCGGGTGGGCCACCA
>DASSQJ010000349.1:0-4500 GCA_035702545.1 Phycicoccus sp. | reverse complement strand
CCTCACGGCCGAACGGGCTCAGGCCGCCCAGGACCGGCTCGTCGGTCGCCGAGTCGGCCCACGGGACGTTGTCGGTGTGGGTCAGGGTGAGGTAGCGGACACCGAGCGCGAAGAGCATCCGCAGCGTCCCCAGGGAGCAGTCGATGCTGTGGCCGCCCTCGGCGCCCAGCAGCGAGGCGATCCGCCCGGACGCCCAGGCGGCCTCGACGTCGGCCCTGGTCGTCGCGAGGGCGAGGTCGTCGGGGTACCGGCGGACGAGCTCGTGGACGGCGTCGACCTGCTCGAGCGTGGCGGTGACGGCGGCGTCGCCCTGGAGGGTGGCCGGCACGAAGACGGACCAGAACTGGGCCCCGACCCCGCCCTCGCGCAGGCGCGGCAGGTCGGTGTGGGTGGGCCTGCCCGCCAGCCCGACGTCGAGCCGGGACCAGTCGTACCCGACCCGCTCGCGGGCCTCCCACGCCAGGTCGTTGTGGCCGTCGACGACGGGGTGCTCGGCGAGCAGGGCGCGGACGTGGTCGAGGCGGTCGGTGGGCATGCGCGCGACCCTACCGGTGTGGTCGGAACGGGCCCCGCCCGCAACTAGAGTGACCGCATGACGACGAGGGCGGCCCGCGGCAGCGTCGCGCTCGTGACCCTCGGCTGCACGCGCAACGAGGTGGACTCCGAGGAGCTCGCCGGCCGGCTCGCCGCCGACGGCTGGACCCTCGTCGACGACGCCGCGGACGCCGACGTCGCGCTCGTCAACACGTGCGGCTTCGTCGAGCAGGCGAAGAAGGACTCGATCGACACCCTCCTCGAGGCCGCCGACCTCAAGCAGACCGGCCGGACCCGCGCCGTCGTCGCCGTCGGCTGCCTCGCCGAGCGGTACGGACGCACCCTCGCCGAGGAGCTGCCGGATGCCGATGCCGTCCTCGGCTTCGACTCCTACGCCGACATGTCGACCCACCTGCGATCAGTCCTCGACGGCCACCCCCCGGCGGCGCACGTCCCCGCCGACCGGCGCCGCCTGCTCCCGCTCGCCCCGGTGGCGCGCCCCGCCGCCGCTCAGGACGTCGCCCTCCCCGGGCACCTCGCCCAGGTCGTCCGCAGCCGGCTCGCCGACGCCCCGTGGGCGCCGCTGAAGATCGCGAGCGGGTGCGACCGCCGGTGCGCCTTCTGCGCCATCCCGTCCTTCCGAGGGTCCTTCGTCTCACGGCGACCGGCGGACGTCGTCGCGGAGGCGCGGTGGCTCGCCGAGCGCGGGGTGCGCGAGCTCTTCCTCGTCAGCGAGAACTCGACCTCGTACGGCAAGGACCTCGGTGACCTCACCCTCCTCGACGCGCTGCTGCCCGAGCTGGCCGCCGTCGAGGGGATCGCGCGGGTTCGCGTCTCCTATCTCCAGCCCGCCGAGGTGCGCCCCGCGCTGCTCGAGACGATGGCCACGGTGCCGGGGGTCTCGCCGTGGTACGACCTCTCCTTCCAGCACGCGGCCCCCGGTCTGCTGCGCCGGATGCGGCGGTTCGGCGGCACCGACACCTTCCTCGACCTGCTCGACCGGGTGCGCGCCCGGCGGCCGCACGCCGGCGCGCGGAGCAACGTCATCGTCGGCTTCCCGGGGGAGACCGAGGCCGACGTCGACGAGCTGGAGCGCTTCCTCACGGCGGCCAGGCTCGACGTCGTCGGCGTCTTCGGCTACTCCGACGAGGACGGCACCGAGGCCGAGCACCTCGACGGGCACCTGCCCGCCGAGGTGGTCGCCGAGCGGGTGGAGCGGGTCACCGCCCTCGTCGAGGAGCTCACCGCGGAGAGGGCCCGCGAGCGCCTCGGGGAGCCGGTCACCGTCCTCGTCGAGGGCCACGACGAGGACGAGCCCGGCGTGGTCGTCGGGCGGGCCGACCACCAGGGGCCGGACGTCGACGGCGTGTGCCTCGTCCGCGTCCCGGCCGGGGGGCCGGTGCCCGAGGTCGGCTCCTTCGTCGAGGGGACGGTCGTCGACAGCGCGGGCATCGACCTCGTCGTGGAGCCCCGATGAGCGAGCCGTCCCAGCGTCCGGTCCGCCCCGGCCCGCTGGCCGAGGGCCGGGCGAGCGACCCGTACCGCGAGGGCATCGACCCCGCGAGCCCGCTGGTGCCGGGCAGCCCGGGTCCGAGCGCGTGGAACATCGCCAACTACCTCACCGTGCTCCGGCTGTTCCTCGTGCCCGTCTTCGGGTGGCTGCTCCTCGCCGAGGACGGCGCCAACCCCGCCTACCGTTGGGCGGCGTTCGGGGTCTTCGCCGTCGCGATGGTCACCGACCGGATCGACGGCGACCTCGCCCGCAGCCGCGGGCTGGTGACGAACTTCGGCAAGGTCGTCGACCCGATCGCCGACAAGGCCCTCGTGACGATGGCCCTCGTCGGCCTCTCGGTCATCGGCGAGGTCCCGTGGTGGCTCACCGTCGTCGTCCTCGTCCGCGAGTGGGGGGTCACCCTGGTGCGGCTGCGCGTCATCCGGCACGGGGTGATGGCCGCGGGTCGCGGCGGGAAGGTGAAGACGTTCCTCCAGACCTTCGGGATCGGCTTCTTCCTCATGCCCCGCTGGACGCTCCCCGCGCCCGCTCTCTGGGACGCGCTGGCCTGGACCCTCCTCGCCGCCGCCGTCGTCGTCACCGTCGTCACCGGTGTCGACTACCTCCTCCAGGCCCGTCGTCTGCGGCAGACGAGCGAGCGGACGGCGCGCAAGCGTGCCGCCCGGGCGGCACGCGAGGCCGCGCGGCGCCGGCCCACCCCGGGTGACGGCGCGTCCTGAGCAGGCGGCTCCAGGGGGAACAGGGGCCCTCGGGCGCGTGTTGACCCGCCGACCGGCCGGACCGGCTCACCGGAACCTCCGCGACGCCGACGGGCGCCCGGGGTACCGTGGACCCAGAACGACGGCGACGACACACGAGAGGAGGCGCCGTGATCCTGCTCCGCACCGAGCTCGGTGAGGTCCTGCGCGAGGCCCGCCAGGCCCAGGGCCGGACCCTCCGCGACGTCGCCGCCGCCTCGTCGGTGTCCCTCGGCTACCTCAGCGAGCTCGAGCGCGGCACCAAGGAGGCGTCCTCGGAGCTGCTCGCGTCGGTGTGCACCGGCCTGGGCATCACGCTCTCCGAGCTGCTCGGGATGGTCCGCGCTCGGGTCGAGCACGTCGAGACGCTGACCCTGCCGGTCTCGCTGCCCGTCGGGTCGGCACGCGACGAGGCCACCGTGTCGGCCTCCGCGGCCTGACGCGCCGCAGCGAACCAGTACCACCTGTCGGCGTCAGGGCGTCCGTCGCCGATATGCCCCGCGGGGGCCCGGCGTGCTGCCCAGCGGCCGCTGCGGACGCCCGTCGTCGCCCGGCGCGAGGCCACCTTGGCACGTCGGGCACGAGAAGACGGTGCGCTCCCGGGGCGGGGCTCCGGCGAGGGCGACCCGCACGGTGTCGCCGCAGCGGCGGCACGGGCGTCCCGAGCGGGCGTGGACGTACGCCTCCTCCCCGGACCGCTGGACCCCGGTGCTCACCTGCCACCCGCTGCGCTCCGCCGCACGCATGAGCCGGTGCGCCCGCTCGAGCAGCTGCCGCAGCCGGTCCGGGGCGACGGATGCCGCGGGTTGCCACGGGTGCAGCCGCTCGAGGAAGAGCACCTCGCTGGCCCAGAAGGTGCCGACCCCGGCGAGCACGCGCTGGTCGAGCAGGGCCTCGACGAGGGTTCCCGGGTGCGCGCGCAGCCGGGTCACGACCGCCTCCGGGTCCCAGTCCGGGCCGAGGACGTCGGGGCCGAGGTGACCGACGAGGTCGCCCTCGCGGGCGGTCGGCACGAGGTCGAGCATCCCGAGCCGCAGCCCGAGGGCGGACCACTGCTCGGTGAGGACGGCCGCCCGCAGGTCGGGGCGGCGCAGCGTGCGGTCGGTGCGGGGGCCGGGTCGCTCGACCCGCCACTGGCCCTCCATCCGCAGGTGGCTGTGCAGGGTCGTCCCGGTGTCGAGGCGGTGGAGCAGGTGCTTGCCGCGGGCGACGACCTCGACGGTCGTGCTGCCCCGGAGATCGACGTCGGGCACGGACGGCCAGCGCAGGTCCGCCCGGAGGACGGGCGAGCCCCGCAGGGCCGCGTCGAGCCGGGCCGCCGTCCGGTGGACGGTGTCACCCTCGGGCACGGTCGCCTCCATGGCGGAGGGCATCTGCTAGAAACCGTGGGATGACCTCCAGCCGTACCGAACAGCGCGCCCTCGTCGTCCTCCTCGCCGGGGTCGCCGGCTTCCAGGCGGCGCTCGCCGCCGGAGCGCCGCTGGGCGAGGCGGCGTGGGGCGGGCGGCATCCCGGCGTCCTGCCTCGGGAGCTGCGGCTGGCGTCGGCCGCAGCGTGCCTCGCGTGGGGGACCGCCGCCGGCCTGGTGGCGACCGGGCGGCCCGGGACGGGAGCGGGCCGGGTCCGGCTGCGGCGCGGCATCGCGGTGACCGCGACGGCCGGAACGCTCGCCAACCTCGCCTCGCCGAGCACACCCGAGCGGGTGGTCTGGGCGCC
>DASSQJ010000348.1:0-2136 GCA_035702545.1 Phycicoccus sp. | reverse complement strand
GACGGCCGAACCGGTGGCCGCCGCCGCACGTGAGCAGGCGCGCGCCCTCGGTGCCGTACCGCTCCTCGACGACCTCGAGGCGCTGGCGCCCCGCGGCCCGCACCGGGCCCTCACCGCCCGGGAGGCCGAGGTGCTCGCCCTCCTGGCCCGGGGGCGGAGCAACGGCGAGATCGGCAGGGCCCTGTTCATCAGCACGAAGACGGCGAGCGTCCACGTGAGCAACATCCTCGCCAAGCTCGGCGTCGGCTCGCGCGGCGAGGCGGTCGCCGTGGCGCGCGAGAGCGGGCTGCTGCCCGGGTGATCCTCAGCGCTCGCGCAGGGCGAGGACGCCGTGGGTGAGCGCGACGACGAGCAGCGTCGCGCCGAGCATGTGGGCGAGCACCACGGCCTCCGGGAGGCCGGTGAAGTACTGGACGTAGCCGATGAGGCCCTGGGCGAGGCTGACCCCGAGGACGACGAGCCAGGCCCGACCACTGCGGGGGTCGCGGGCCGTGAGGCGGGCGGCGAGCCAGGTCGCGACGACGAGCCCGACGAAGAGCATGACGACGTCGGCGTGCAGCCACGACACGGTGCGGGCGTCGAAGCCGTACCGGGCCGGCTCGTCGGCGTCCCCGGAGTGCGGTCCGGAGCCGGTGACGACGGTGCCGAGGACGAGGACGAGCCCACCGAGCGCGCAGGTGACCCACGCGAGCCGCGTGACGAGCGCGGGGACGAGGGGCCGGGGCGGTGCCCCCGACTCGTGCCGGGCGAACCACAGGTACGCGGCGGCCGCCACCAGCCCCATCGAGACGAGGAAGTGCGCGGAGACCGTCAGCGGGTCCAGGCCGAGGAGCACGGTGACGCCGCCGAGCACCGCCTGGAGGACGACACCGGCGAGCACGGCGACGGCGGCGGTCTTCATCGCGCGCCGTGGGGCGGCCAGCCAGATGAGGACGACGCTCGCCAGCGCGACGACGAGGAGGACGCCGGTGAGGGTCCGGTTCCCGAACTCGATGTACTTGTGGAACCCCTGGGCCTGGTGGACCGTCGGCGCGATCGAGCCGTCGACGCACTCGGGCCACGTCGGGCACCCGAGGCCGCTGCCGGTGAGCCGGACGAGCCCGCCGGTGACGACGATGCCGACCTGCGCGACGAGGTTGGCGAGGAGCACCGGGGAGAGCCACCGGCTGCCGGTCGGCTCGGTGGCGGCGGGGGTGGTGCTCGGGCTCGTCGTCGTCACGGGGTCAAGGCTACGGCGGTGACCCGCCACCGCCCGGAGCGGGTCGGCTCAGCCGGACCAGCGGAACCAGCGGGTCGCGGCGAGCCCCGCGGCGAGGCCCCAGGCGGCGAGGACGGCCCACTGGGGCCACGGCCACGTCCCCTCGAGGAGCGAGGCGCGCAGGGCGTCGCCGAGCGCCCCGGACGGCAGCAGCCGGGCGACCGTCGCGAGCCCCGCCGGGAGCTGCGAGGTGGGGAGCAGGACCCCGAGGCCGAGGAGGAGTACCCAGACGAGGTTGGCGAGGGCGAGGACGGCCTCGGCCCGCACCGTGCCCGCGAGGAGGAGGGCGAGGGCGACGAAGGTCCCGGAGCCGAGGAGGAGGCCGACCAGCGCCGGCAGGAGCCCGCCCGGGCGGGGCTCCCAGCCGAGGGCGAGGGCGAGGGCGCCGAGGACGACGACCTGGACCGCGAGGACCGCGAGCACCGCGAGCGCCTTGCCGAGGAGGAGTCCGCCCCGGCCGAGGGGTGTCGTGCCGAGGAGGCGCAGGACGCCCGCCCGGCGGTCGAACCCGGTCGCGATGGCCTGTCCGGTGAAGGCGGTCGAGACGACGGCGAGGGCGAACGTGCCGGCCGTCGCGACGTCGACGCGGCGCCCGGGGCCGAGGTCCGGCACCGAGGCGAGGGTCAGCCCGACGAGGGCCAGGCCGGGCAGGACGACCGAGACGAGCAGCTGCTCACCGTTGGAGAGCAGTGTCCGGGCCTCGAACCCGGCCTGCGCCGCGACCCGCCGCGCCGGGGTGGCGGGAACGGGCGGCGACGGCAGCGCGGTGGGGGAGTGGCTCACGGGCGCACCCCGCCGGTCAGCGTGAAGTAGACGTCCTCGAGCGTCCGGCCGCCCCGCACCTCGTCGAGGGTCCCGTCGGCGACGACCCGGCCGGC
>DASSQJ010000347.1:0-5232 GCA_035702545.1 Phycicoccus sp. | reverse complement strand
CCCGGAACACCGTCGACGGCGGGGGCGTTGACCGCCTCATGACCACGCCCGAGATGACCATGGCGGAGCGCTACGAGCGCGCCCGCGGGCTCTTCGAGCACGGCGAGTACCAGAGCGCGGCCGAGGAGCTGGCGGCGCTCGTCGACGCCAGCCTGCTCGAGCCGCCGCTGCACGGCACGACCGAGCTGCGGCTGCTCCTCGCCCGGGCGTACTACCACTCCGCCCAGCTCGGGCGGGCCGAGCGGGTGACCCGGGCCATCCTCGCCGACGACCCCGACGAGGCGTACGCCAACCTCGTCCTCGGTCGCACCCTCCAGCGGCAAGGGCGGCACTCCGAGGCCAAGCCGCACCTCGCCATGGCCGAGCTGCTCGGGGGCTACGCCCCGCAGGGCCGGCTGCCGCGCACCGACCGCGACCCCGACGACCTGGGCCCCTCCGCCTCCGCCTGACCTCCCGACCCGGGTCCTCCGGTTCCCCCAGAACCTCCGACTTCTTGCCGGTTCGTCCGGTCGACACCCCGGTTCTGGGGGTGTCGACCGGCCGACGGAGCAATCAGTCGAAGGAGAGGCCGGGTCAGGGGTGGGTGGCGTGCGCGGCCTCGAGGCCCAGGAGGTGCTCCTTGGCCGCCGGGCCCCCCGCGTACCCACCGAGCCCACCGGATGCCGGGAGCACCCGGTGACAGGGCAGGACGACGCACAGCGGGTTGCCGCCGAGCGCGGACCCCACGGCCCGGGCCGCCCCGGTGTGGCCCGACGCCGACGCGAGGGCGGCGTACGTCGTCCGCTCGCCGTACCCGACGCGGGCGCGCAGCGTCGTCAGCACCTCGCGCTGGAAGGACCGGGCCAGGGCGAGGTCGACGGGGACGTCGACCTCGCGCGAGCGTCCGGCGAGGTAGGCCGCCAGGGCGCGGCGCACCGCATCCGTCGGTCCCGGGTGCCGGAGCACGCGCGGGCTCACGACGTCGGCGAGCCGCTGGAGCCAGCGCTCCTCCGCCTCGTCGTCCGGGACGTAGGCGCTCGTGACGACGCGGCCGTCATCGCGGACGGCGAGCAGCATCCGACCCACGTCGAGGTCCTCGACGACGTACGAGACGTCGGTCGGGTCGAGGCGGGGCGGTCCGGAGAGGGGCGGGTCGAAGGTGACGAACGGGTTGCTCATCGCAGGTCCTCGGGGTCGGTGTCGCGCAGGTCGAGTCGGAGGGTGGCCAGGGCGTCGCTCACGAGCCGGCGGCTCATCCCGGGTGTCGTCCCCAGGGCGGCCGCCACGGCACGGTGGTCGAGGTCGCCGACGAAGCGCAGGACGACCGCCTCGCGCTGGCGGGTGGGTAGTGCGGCCACCCGGGCCCACAGCTCCCCGTCCGGGGCCTCCGGGGCCGGGTGGGTGCCGGCCACGACGAGGACCGCGGGGTCCTCGTGGGGGGTGGTCCGCCGGGCCGCCCGGTGGTGGTCCATCGCGCAGCGGTGGGTGACGGTGAGCAGCCACGACCGCAGGTTCCGCGCGTGGCGGAGCCGCGGGTACGCGGCGAGCGCCTGGGTCCACGCCTGCTGCGCGACGTCCTCGGCGTGCACGGGGCCGACGAGCGCGTGCGCGAGCCGGGCGACGTCGCGCCAGTGCTCGTCGACGAGGTGCTGGAAGGGTGGCAGGCTCACGATGGTGGAACGGTACGGCGCCCGCCGGTGTGAGCGCCGCGGCGTGTTCGCGGACGTTGGGCCCCGATTCGACCCCCCGACCGGGAGAATCGGACCGTGAGCGCGGACCCCGCCATGGCCCCGGAGGCGCGAGGCCCCGGCAACCCACTCGTCGTCGCGCACCGCGGGGCGAGCGACGAGCATCCCGAGCACACCCTGCCCGCCTACGCGGCCGCCGTCCGGCACGGCGCAGACGGGATCGAGTGCGACGTCCGGCTCACCGCCGACCACCACCTCGTCTGCGTCCACGACCGGCGGGTCGAGCGGACCTCGAACGGTGCCGGCGTCGTCTCCGCCCTCGAGCTGGCGCGCCTCGAGCAGCTCGACTGGGCCTCGTGGAAGGTCGGGCCCCTGGACGACGAGGCGCCCGAGGCCGACCCCGAACGCGGCCGGCTGCTCACCCTCCGCCGGCTCGTCGACCGGCTGGTGACCGTCGGTGGCGAGCCGATCACCCTCATCGAGACCAAGCACCCCACTCGGCACGGCCGGGACGTCGAGAAGGCCCTCGTCCACCTGCTCCGCTCCTTCGACCTGGCGAGCGGCGACCGGCCCGGCCTGCCCCGCGTGCGGGTCATGTCCTTCTCCCGGCGGGCGCTGCGGACGGTCCACGAGCTCGCGCCACTGGTGCCCCTCGTCCTCCTCGTCGACGCCGCCGTGCCGTCGTTCACCGGTGACGGCACCCTCCCCCGCGGCGTGGATGCCGTGGGCCTCGACGTGCGGCTGGTGCGGCGCCGGCCCAAGCTCGTGCGGCGCTTCCACGACCGTGGCCACCTCGTCTACGTGTGGACCGTCGACCGCGACGAGGACGTCGACCTCTGCCTGATGACCGGTGTCGACGTGGTCATCACGAACCGGCCGCGCCATGTCATCGATCGGATCGCCGCCAGCCGGTAGTTTTGTCCGGTGACCTCGGAGAACGTGACCAGCCCCGACGAGACCGACTCCGGACTCACCGTCACGGAGTCCCCCGGCCCGGGCGTCGACAGCATCATCTGCACGCTGCGAGTACCGGCCGACGCCTCCTCGGTCGGCCGGGTCCGCAAGGAGATCGTCGCCGACCTCAGCGACCGCGACCTGCCCGAGGAGCTCGTCGGGGAGGCGGAGATCGTCGCGTCGGAGCTCCTGACCAACGCGGTCCGGCACGCGCGCCCGCTCTCGGACGGCACGATCCGGGTCCGGTGGAAGATCCGCGGCGAGGTCGTCGAGGTCGAGGTGACCGACGGCGGCGGCGCGACCGTGCCCCGACCCGCGCCGCGCACCGTGTGGCTGTCCTCGGGTCGCGGCCTGCGGATCGTCCGGGCCCTCGCCCACGAGTGGGGGGTCACTGAGGACCGGACCGGCAACGTCGTCTGGGCCACGCTCGGCGGCCCGAGCCGGCGCCGCGCCACCTGACCCGGCATCCCTGACCCCGTCCGACCTCCCCGACCCCCGACGTCGGGGAGAGGCGGGCGGAGGTGGGGCGTCCCGGACGACGGCTCACCCGCCACTACAGTGACGCGCATGGGCAAGGCATCACGACGTCAGCGCGCCGGCGGGCGCGACACCGCGCGGCCCAAGCCCGCACCGTTCGAGTCCCGCCCGTTCCGCGGGCTACCGAACGAGACCGACTGGGTGGCGCTGCGCGAGATCCTGCCGGCCGCGACGGCCACCGTGACGGTCCGGGACGAGTTCGTCCCCGAGGGAGCCCCGCACGAGGTCACCGTCGCCACCGTCCTGCCCCTCGCGTGGCCCGGGCTGCACCGCACCGACGGCACCGTCCTCATCGGCACCCAGTCGGGCAACTCCAGCGGCGACGCGTCCCGGGACCTCGCCGCGCAGCTCCTCGCCGCGCTCGGCGCCGAGCAGGGCCACCCCGTGACGACCGTGCCGCAGGTGAGCGCCGACAGCCCGCGCCTCCAGGAGGTGCTCACCGAGGACTCCGCCTTCGAGGTCACCGTCCACGAGGGCTTCGACTTCTGGGTCGAGGGCCAGGAGCTCGAGGAGGACGCGCAGGCCTCCCTCGACCGGGCCAACGAGACCGTCGTCCCGACGACCGCGATGGCCGCGCTGCCCTCGGCCTACTTCGTCCGGATCGGCGACCGCACGCACATCCGGCTCGTCCTCCCGGACGACGAGGACGCCGCGACCGACGCGCTCGCCCGGCTGCACGCCGCCGAGGAGGACGGGCTCGGCGACGACACCCGCCTGCTCGGCGCCTTCCGCGCCTGCGGGCTCCTCGTCCCGGTCTGGGACCTCGACGCCGAGCGGGAGGCGCCCGACTACGAGGACGCCCTCGCCGACTGGGGCACCCGGTATGCCGCCGCGCTCGCCTCCGACGCCCCGCTCACCGCCGACGAGCGCCGCGCCCGGGCCGGGCTGTTGAGCCGGCAGGTGACCCTCCGCTGATGACCGACGCCGTCGCCGCGGTCGTCCCGTGCAAGGACGAGGCGGACCGGATCGCCGCCACCGTCACCGGGCTGCGCGCCCTGCCCGGCGTGGGCCGGGTGGTCGTCGTGGACGACGGCTCGTCGGACGACACCGCCGCCAGGGCCCGTGCCGCGGGCGCCGACGTCGTCTCGCATGCGCGGAACCGGGGGAAGGCGGCAGCGCTCCAGTCCGGGGTGGCCCGGGTCCGCGACCTCGAGCGGGTCGAGGGTGCCGGGTCGTCGGCGGCCCTCCTCTTCGTCGACGGGGACCTCGCGGAGAGCGCGGCCAACGTCGGGGTGCTCGCCGAGGCCGTCCTCGCCGGGGAGGCGGACATGACGATCGCGACCCTCCCGGCCCAGCTGACCGCGGGAGGCGGCCGGGGGTTCGTCGTCCGGCTCTCCCGCGACGGCATCGAGCGCCTCACCGGCTTCCGCCCGGTGCAGCCGCTCTCCGGGATGCGCTGCCTCTCACCCGCCGCGTACGCCGCGGCCACCCCGCTGGCCCGGGGCTGGGGGGTGGAGACCGCCCTGACGGTCGACGTGCTCCGGGCCGGGCTGCGCGTCCTCGAGGTGCCGTGCGAGCTCCAGCACCGGGTCAGCGGCCGGGACTGGCGCGGCCAGCTGCACCGGGCCGGCCAGTACCGCGACGTGTGGTGGGCCCTCGTGCGGCGCGGCTGGCGGCCGTGGCACCGGAGCTGAGCCCACGGCCCGAGCCGGCCCCGCCCGGCCCGCGCCCCGGTACGGCCGACCGGTGGCGGCTCGCCCTCGTCGGGGTGTCCGTGGTCCTGCTCCTCCTCGTCGGGTGGAGCCGGCCGAACGCCGCCCAGCCGGACCTGGCTCCCGCCGGGTGGGCACCCGGGACCTTCGTCCCGCTCACCCTCTCGCCGGCTGCGGTCACCGCCGTCCTCTGGGCGGCCTACGTCCTCGGGGCCCTCGGGGTGTGGCTCGGCCTCCGGACCCGCCCCACGGCCCTGCTCACCTGGTGGCTGCCGGTCGGCCTCGGCGTCCTCGCCCTCCTCGGAGGAGATTCGCTCGCCTTCGCAGGAATCCAAAAGGAGACTTATGCCCGCTGCCTGGACCTGAGGTTCGGCGGTCTGTACGGTGCGATCAAATACACCGGGTATATGACCGCCGAGCAC
>DASSQJ010000346.1:0-6464 GCA_035702545.1 Phycicoccus sp. | reverse complement strand
GGAGCCGTCCGCGACGGCGCCGAGGACCTCGCCCGCCCGCCACGTCAGCTCCTCGCGCGTCGCGAGGTGGTGGGAGAGGGTCGGCCGGGTCAGGAAGAGCGAGCCGCCGGAGTTCAGCCGCTGGATGTCGAACGGCGGCACCTGACCGCTGGACGCGCCGAAGAGGACCATCATCCCGCGCCGCCGCAGTGAGGCCAGCGAGGCGTCGAAGGTGTCCCGTCCCACGCCGTCGTAGACGACGTCCGCGCCGGGGTCGCCGAGCGCGTCACGGAGGGCGGCGGCGAGGTCGTCGGTGGCCCGGTAGTCGATGACGTGGTCCGCTCCTCGGGCCGCGGCGACGGCGCACTTCTCGGGCCCGCCCGCCGTCGCGACGACGGTCGCCCCGCGCGCCGTGAGCATCTGGACGAGGAGCTGGCCGACGCCACCCGCCGCGGCGTGGACCACCGCGCGCGTGCCCGCCGCCACCGGGTAGGTGCTCGTGACGAGGTAGTGGGCGGTCATCCCCTGGAGCATCACGGCGGCCGCGACGTCGAGGTCCACGGCGTCGGGCACCTCGACGACGTCCTCGGCCGCGAGCGTGGCGAACCGGGCGCCCGTCCCGCCGGTCATCGCCCACGCGACCCGGGCCCCCGGCGCCGTGGTCGTGACGCCGTCGCCGGTCGCGACGACCGTGCCGGCACCCTCGCTGCAGAGCACGAAGGGCGGGCTCGTCGGGTAGACCCCCTCCCGCTGGTAGACGTCGATGAAGTTGACCCCCACCGCCGCGACCTCGACGAGGACCTCACCGGCCCCCGGCTCGCGGGCCGGGCGGTCCTCGACGGCGAGGACCTCGGGTCCGCCGTGGCGGGTGACGACGAGGGCGGGGCCGTGGCGTCCGGTCATGACGGTGAGCCTATGTCGCCGCCGTCGCGGCACGCCCTAGAGTGCGCACCGGGTGAAGCCGTCGCCCGTGGAGGTGGTGTGGTGTTCCTCGTCGACCGCGAGCCCCGCCTCCACGTGGTCGCCGTCGGTTCGGGCCCACCCGTCCTGCTCCTCGGCGGGTGGAGTGCCTCGTGGGAGGCCTGGGAGCCGACCGTCGGCGAGCTGTCCCGGTCGGCCCGGTGCATCGCCCCGGACACGCGCGGGACCGGGTGGTCCGCGGAGGGCGACGGGCCGATCACCCTCGGTGACCTCGTCAGGGACGTCTTCCGCGTCCTGGACTCGCTCGACGTCGAGCGCTGCGTCATCGCCGGGGAGTCGATGGGCGGGCTCGTCGCCCTGCACGCCGTCGCGCGGCACCCGTCCCGGTTCAGCGGCGTGGCACTCGTCTCCACCCCCTCGGCCCTCGACCCGCGGACGACGCGCGCCGTCATCGAGGGGACCCTGGCCGACTACCCCGCCACCGTGCGCACCTTCGTCCACACCTGCCTCCCGGAGGCGGGGACCGAGCACCTCCTGCCCTGGGCCGAGGAGCTCTTCCTCTCGACGCGGCCGGTCACCGCGGTCCAGCTGCTCCAGGCCGCGACCGGCACCCCGCTGCCGGACCTCTCCGGCCTCGGGCTGCCCGCGGTCGTCGTCCACGGGACGGCCGACGTCGTCGTGCCCGTCACGGAGGCCGACGCGCTCGCGGCACGGCTGCCGCGCTCGCGGCTCGTCCTCCTGGAGGGCGCCGGCCACGCACCGACGGTGACCCGGCCGCGCGAGGTGGCGGAGGCCATCCGCTCCCTCGTCTGACGCGGTCCGCCCGCCGGCTCAGCCAGCGGTGGCGACCCAGTACCGGCGCTTTCCCGCGCGGACGTCCTCGAGGACACCGCCGTTCGCCTCGATGACGCGTGCCGACCCGACGTTGTCGTCGTCGCACGTGACGAGGGCCGGGTCGATGCCGAGGCGTGCGGCCTCGGGGAGCACGGCTCGCAGCGCCGCGGTGGCCACGCCTCTCAGGCGCGCCGTGGGGCGGACGGAGTACCCGATGTGGCCCCCCACCTCGAGCAGGTAGCGGGTCAGTCGGTGCCGGACTGAGATGGAGCCGAGGTAGCTGCCCGGGTCGTCGTCGTCGACCAGCCAGAAGAAGGTGCACGGGACGTGGCCGGTGGGACGGGGCGCCTCCTCGAGGCTGCGGGCGAGGCGCCAGGCGACGAACCGCTCGGCTCCCTCGGCGGTCTCGAGCTCCTCGCGGGTGAAGCGCTCGCCGGGGTAGCCGCCGTCGTCCGGTTCCTCCACCCACACGCCGTCGCCGTCCCGCTGCCCCTCGCCGAGCGCGAGGAACTCGTCGTGCGCCTCGAGGTACGAGGGGACGAGGTGGACGTCGGGGCGGCGGAGGACGATCATCCGGGCAGCCTAGGTGGCGAGACCGGCGGGTGGCGGTGCTGGGCTCACGCACCGGGCCGCAGCCCCCGGAGCACCTCGTCGAGCATGTCGGGCGTCAGCCGCCGGGTGAAGGTGTTGTGCGGGCTCACGTGGTAGCAGCCGACGAGGCGGACCACGCGTCCCTCGGGCGTGAGGAGGGCGATCGACGCGCCGTGGCCGAACTTCGGCCGGGGCCTCGGCACCTCCCAGCCGAGCGCCGTGGCCGCCGAGAGCATCGCGCCCCAGGCGATGGCGCCGAGGCAGAGGACGGTGTGCAGGGTCGGGAGTGCGAGCTCGAGGTCGCGGCGCAGCCAGGCTGCGCACGTCGCCCGCTCCGTGGGGGTCGGCGCGTTCTCCGGCGGGGCGCACCGCACCGACGCAATGATGCGGATGCCGGTGAGCACCAAGCCGTCCCCCGCGGCGACCGAGGTGGGCTGGGAGGCGTACCCGGTCCGGTGGAGCGCGGCGTAGAGGAAGTCCCCCGAGGAGTCGCCGGTGAACATCCGTCCGGTCCGGTTGGTGCCGTTGGCCGCGGGAGCGAGCCCGACGATGAGGATGTCCGCCTCGGGGTCGCCGAACGACGGCCCGGGGCGGCCCCAGTACGGCTGGTCGGCGAAGGAGGCGCGGCGGCCGTCTCGAGCGACCGACTCGCGCCACCGGACGAGCCGCGGGCACGCGCGGCAGACCGAGACCCTGGCCTGGAGCTCGTCGACGTCCGGTGCGCCGGCCGCGAGTCGGCGGACAGCCGCAGGAGTCCGTGCCACCGGGGTCTCGGCGGTCGCGGGGTCCCCGGGCCACCCGGTCCCCGGGGGGACGGGCGAGGGGAAGGGGACGCCGGTGAGCGGGTGCGGCTCGAGGACATCCATGGAACCACCGTAGGCCGCCGTCGCGCCTCCGCGCGGTTTCCGGTGTGGCGCAGGAGAATGGAGCCATGGTGGAGGTGGTCGTCGTCGGCGGCGGGGTCGTGGGTCTCACGACCGCGCTGCGGCTCGCCGAGTCCGGCCAGCGGGTCCGCTGCGTCCGGGACGTGCCCGCCATCGACACCGTGTCGGCGCTCGCGGGGGGCCTGTGGTTCCCGTACCACGTCGAGCCCCGCGACCGCGTCGTCGACTGGGGCCTGGCGGCCCTGGCCCGGTTCACCTCGCTGGCCAACGACCCCGAGGCGGGTGTGACGGTCCGGGAGGGCCTCATGGTCGAGCGCGGTCCGGCAGACCGGTGGTGGCTCGAGGGCGTGTCGGCGTGGCGAGAGGCCGAGATGGGGGAGCTTCCACCCGGCGCCACCTCCGGGGTCGTCGCGCGCCTGCCGGTCGTCACGATGCCGGTGCACCTGCTGTGGCTGGAGGACCGGTGCCGGCAGGCCGGGGTGGAGCTCGCGGAGGGCCACGTCGACGCCGTCGCGGACGTGGCGGCCGACGTCGTGGTGGTGGCGGCCGGGCTCCGGTCGGGCGTGCTGGTTCCGGGTCTGGAGGTCACGGCCTCCCGAGGGCAGGTCGCCCTGCTCGCCAACCCGGGCGTGGAGCACTGGGTCGTCGACGACGCCAACCCGGCGGGGATGACCTACGTGCTGCCGCATCCGGGATGGGTCGTGTGCGGGGGAACCGACAGCGTCGGCGACGAGGACGACTCGCCCGACCCGGCGGTCCACGAGGCCATCGTCGCCCGTTGCCGCGACGCCGTCCCTGCGCTGCGCGGGGCCGAGGTGCTGGGGGCGAGGGTCGGCTTCCGGCCGGTCGCGCCCGCGGTGTCGCTCGAGGTGCTCGAGGTCGGCGGCCGGACGGTCGTGACGAACGCCGGCCACGGGGGCGCCGGGGTCACCGTGTCGTGGGGCTGCGCCGACGAGGTGGCGGCGCTCGTCTCGAGCCTGGGCTGAGAGCGGCCCGCTCGGGGGTGCGACCCGGTGCGCGACGGGTCCCCGGCGCGTGGCGCGGGGACCCGTCGGCGACCAGTGGTCACTCAGCGGTCGGCTTGGCGGTGGGCGCAGCGGTGAGCTCAGCAGCCGAGCGGCACGGACACGACCGTCCCGTCGAGTCCGACGACGTAGGCGGTCCGGCCCTGCACCTCGAGCGACGTCGGCCGGTCCAGGCCCGTGGCGACCGTGGCGAACGAGCCGTTCTTCGTGGCCCGCACGAGCGAGCCCGTGTCGGGACTCGCCGGGCTCCCGGGGTCACCCCCGGGGAAGTCGCCCTGCGAGAGGGCGTAGAGCCGTCCGCCGGGGCCGTACTCGACATCGACGAGGAGCGGTGCCCCTGAGGCGACGACGCCACGGACCGCGCCGGTCCTGCCGTCAAGCCGGATCACGCGGCCGTCGGCGGGCTGGTGCGGCACGGGCCCGGCCTCGGCGAGGTAGACGCTGTTCCCGCGGACCTCGAGGCCGGTCGGCACGACGTTGTCGAGGACCGTGAACTCCGAGACGGACCCGTCCAGCCGGACCCGGAGGACCCGGTTGTGGTGGCCGTCGGCGACGAGGAACCCGCCCCGGAACGGCTCGAACGAGTACTGGACGCCACTGGGGATGAAGAAGTCGGTGGGCGGCGGGTGCGCGATCGACCAGGTGCCGATGTCGGCGACGGGCGTGGCCGTGGTCCGCGAGTCGAGCCGGTAGATGCCGACGACACTGCTGCCCCCGACGTCCGGGCCGACGAGGGTGACGAGGGCGTAGGCCTTCCCGTGGAGGAACGCGACGTCCATCACCCCGCCGACCGGCGCCACCTGGAGGGGCAGTCCCGAGTGGAACGTCGACACCCGGTGCGTGCGGCGGTCGATCCGGTAGATCTCTCCGGTCGTCGGGGAGGCGACGAAGAGGTCGCCCCTCGGGCCGATGGTGCTGCCGGAACCGCTCGGCAGCGAGGCGATCGTGTGGACCCGCGGTGCCGCCGACACGACACCGGCGGGGAGGACGAGGGCTGCCACGAGTCCGGCCACGAGGACCGTGAGGCGGGCGAGCGCTCGAGCATGGCGCATGATGACTCCTTCCCTCCGGGCGGGACCCCTCCCGCCACCACTGGCAACCGTCCGCCGTGGTCCAGGGGTGGTCCATACGCACTAGTGCGTATTGACCTGCGGTCCGGGATACTCGGAGTCCACAGGTGACCGGTGATGACCACCATCAGGCTTCCGGACCGGGACCTCGCGCTGCTGCTCGACGCCGCCGGACGGTGCGCCGACGCCACCGTGTGCCGCCTCACGGACGTCGAGGCCGTCCTCGACGCCGTCGCCGGCCTCGTGGAGTGCGACGTCGCCTTCTGGAACTGGTTCCGGGTCCGTCCGGAGCTGCGGGAGGAGGCGCTGGTCGGCGCGCCCCGTGGCCGCGAGCCGACGAGGGCCCCGGTCGGGCCGTGGTTCGACCACGTCGACGAGCACCCCATCATGTCCGGACGCCACGGACCCGTCACGATGCTCAGCGACGTCCTCGTCGGGCGGGACCTCGAGGCGACCTGGCTGTTCCAGGAGGCCCTCGCACCCGACGGCCTCGTCAGCGAGATCGGCGTGGAGCTGACCCACGGCGAGGACGACATGAGCGTCATCGTGCTGTCGCGCGGGCCGGGACCACCCTTCGCGGAACGGGACCGGCTCGTGCTGCGGCTGCTGCGACCGCACCTCGACGCGGCGATCCGCCGGTACACCCGGGTCGAGCTGGGGGTGAGCCCCCGTGAGCGCGAGGTGCTCGGACTGGTCCGGGAGGGGCTGACGAACGCCCAGGTCGCGCGACGCCTGGGCATCGCCGAGGCGACCGTCGCCAAGCACCTCGAGCACGTGTTCGCGAGGACGGGGGCGCGGAGCCGGGCCCAGGCGGTCGTGATGTGTGCGGAGCTGCTCGACGAGGTCTCCGTCGAGCGCTCGTGACTCGGTTACCTGGGCGGTTTCCAGGGTGTTTGGATGGCCGGGCCGCGGGTGATGGGCCGGGCGGGACGTCAGCGGTCGGGGCCCTGTCGGTGGCCTCCCTTAGACTCGGTCACGAGGGGAAGGGGGACGCCGGATGCGGACCGGGACAACGGAACTCGCCACGAACGGGGTGGCGTCGCCGGCGGTGGTGGCGGCCGCGGCGATGGTGGCGGCGGGGGTCGAGGAGCTGGCGCGGGTGGCGTCGGGGTCGAGGTCCCTCGGTGAGTGGCTGGCGGTGGTCGGGGCGTGTCAGCGGG
>DASSQJ010000345.1:0-17044 GCA_035702545.1 Phycicoccus sp. | reverse complement strand
CGCCACCACACCTTCGTCCACACGCGCCGGCTCGTCGCGCAGGTCCGGGGTCGACCCGACGAGCGAGGCCGGTACGTCACCTGGGACCTGACCCCGGGCAGCTACGACCAGCACCTCGAGAAGTCACGCGCGGAGAAGGCGGCGCACGACCCGCCACCCCTGACCCCCGAACGGCTCCACCAGCTCGCCCGGATGGTGATCGGGAGTGATCCGGACGAGTCCCGCTGGGCCGACCACGAGCTCGTGGACCACGAGCTCGCCGAGGCCACCCTCACCTGGGACACCGAACCCGACGGACACGACGACGACTTCACCGACGAGTACTGGCGCGACCACGAAGCCCAGTTCCAGACCGCCTGCTGAGCGGGTTCGGCGCGCGCCCGCTGAACCGAGCCGCATCCCCCTTCAGACGAGCGGGGTCCGCGAGCGCGGTGTCCACCAGCTTCGCCAGTCCGCTCACCGTCGGCCATCGGTCCCCAGCCGTTCTTCGTCCCGAGCGTGAGGTCGGCCGGTAACGGCGGGGATGCGACGCTGCTCAGCAGGCCCTCCGTGGCGTCCTGGGGCCTCGGAGCGCGGCCGAGCCAGGCCCGCGTGATCTGCGCGTCAGTCCTGCCCGGAGCTCAGCGCGCGAGGACCACCGGCGGGCCGTGGTGGTCGCAGGAGCCGAGGACCTCGCCGTCCAGCTCGACCGTGGGCATGAGCACCTCGGGGGCGGAGGCGGGGCCGGGCACCGCGCCGTCCGCCGACCACGGGTGCTCCATCGCGACGTGCGCCAGGGGCACGCGCGCCCGGGCGTCCTCGACGGCCGCGGCGAGGGCCTCGGTCTCCTCCCGGGGCCAGTAGAGCCGGGTGACCGAGTGCCAGACCACCGTGAGGACGTCGTCCGCGACCGGCTCGGCGAGACGCTCGCGCACCCACGCGGCGCCCCGCGCCCGCTCCACCGTGACGGGATGGGCCCGCACCACCTCGAGCGCGCCGGCGAGCCGGGCGTGCCGCTCGAGCATCCACGGCCAGACGAAGGAGGTGAGGTGGAGGCCCCCCTCCTCGCTCGCGGCGTCGACCGGCGAGACGTCGCAACCACGCCGCTCGACGACGTCGAACCCCACCGGCTCGAACCCCGCCGCCCCGCACCCGGAGACGACGAGCGGCGAGTCCTGCGGGCCGGTCGCCCAACCCTCGCCGACGAACCCGTAGTGGTCCACGAGCAGGCCCAGACCCGCGGAGGCGCCCGGCTCCAGGAGACGGACCTGGCTCAGGCCGGTGCGCCGGACCGCCTCGGTGAGCCCCACGAGCAGGGCCACCGTGCGCCCGGGCTCGTTCGTCTGCGGGGTCTCGGTGAGCGCCTGGCGCAGCTCCCCGACGTGGGCGGCGAGGACCGGCCGCACCGCCGCCCACGCCTCCTCCGGGTCGGCGTCGCCGCCGAGGACCGGGTAGTACGGGACGAGCTGCGGGGCCTCGCCGCGCAGGACGAGGCGGAAGAGTCCGGCGAGCAGCCTCAGCTGGGGGAAGGCGCGGGCCGGCGCGTCCTCCCACCCCGCGAGGAGCTCCCGGGTCACCCCGCCGGCCTCCCAGTCGTCGGCCATCTCCTCGAAGAGCACGCCGTAGAGGTGGTCGCGGTGGCCGAAGTGCCCGCGGAGGCGCTCCGGCAGCGGGGGGACGGCGTCGCTCACTTCGGAGTCTTCGTCGGCTTGGGAGTCGGGGGGCCCTTGCCCTTCCGGGTCGGCGTGGGCTCGGGAGCCGGCGGGGGCGGTGCGGCGGTCGCCGTGGGAGCGGGCGCCGGGGCCGCCGCCGTCGCCCGTGCCGGCGTGGGGGTCGGCTCGGCCACCGGCACGGCCACGGCACGGGGCGAGCTCAAGACCGGGCTCGGCGTCGGCGCCACCTGGACGAGCTCGACGGTGCTCGTCGTCGTGCTCGGGGTCGGTACGGGCGGCCGCGCGGGGGGTCCCCCGACGGCCCAGACGAGGGCTGCGGGGACGAGGAGGAGCAGGGCGGAGCCGAGCACGAGCGGGCCGCGCCGCCGTGGAGCGCCGTGCCGTCCCATCCCTTCACTGTCTCACGCGCGGACCTCACCGCCGCTCGTGGCAGCATGGGCGGGTGAGCGAGCAGCAGAAGCAGGCGGACAACCGGGCCCGGGCCACGACCGACGAGCTCCGGGCCTTCATCCGCGAGGACTGGGCCCCACGTCGGCCTACCGTCACCGGCCCCTCCCCCGCCGCGGGGCCGGCCGCCGCGCGCCGCGCGGTGCTCAGCGCCGCCTACCCCCGCCAGCGGCTCGTCATCCCCGCCGGTGGCCTCAAGGTGCGCAGCAACGACACCGACTACGTCTTCCGGCCGCACACCGCCTTCGCCTACCTCACCGGCCTCGGCGCGGACCGCGAGCCGGACGCGGTCCTCGTCCTGGAGCCCGTCGAGGGTGAGGACGGCGCCGACGCCGGCCACGAGGCGGTGCTCTACCTGCGCCCCCTCGCGGGCCGCGACACCGACGAGTTCTTCTCCGACTCCCGCCACGGCGAGTTCTGGGTCGGCGCCAGGCCGACGATCGAGGACGTCGAGCTCGAGCTCGGACTCACCGCGAGCCACGTCGACGGGCTCGTCGACGCCGTCGCCAAGGATGCCGGCGAGGTCACCGTGCGGGTCGTCCGCGACGCCGACCGCGAGCTGACGTCTCGGCTCGACGCCGCCCGGGTCGAGAACGGTGCCGCCGCGGAGTCCCTCGAGGAGGCCGACGACGCCCTCGCGCACGACCTCTCGCACCTGCGGATGTGCAAGGACGACTACGAGGTCGACCAGCTGCGGGCCGCGGTCGACGCCACTCAGCACGGCTTCGAGGCGATGATCGCCGCGCTCCGGGAGGCGGTCGAGGAGGGTCGCGGCGAGCGCTGGCTCGAGGGAGTCTTCGCCCTCCACGCACGCCACCGCGGCAACGGTGTCGGGTACGACTCCATCTGCGCCGCCGGCGACCACGCCAACACGCTGCACTGGACGAAGAACACCGGCGAGGTGCGCGAGGGCGAGCTCGTCCTCATCGACGCCGGGGTCGAGGTCGACAGCCTCTACACCGCCGACGTCACCCGCACCCTCCCGGTCGACGGCACCTTCACCGACGCCCAGCGCGAGGTGTACGAGGCCGTCTACGCGGCGCAGGAGGCGGGGATGGCCGCTGTCAAGCCGGGCAACAAGTTCTCCGACGTCCACGCCGCCGCCATCCGCGTCATCGCCGAGCACCTCCACGCCTGGGGGCTGCTCCCCGACGGTGTCTCGGTCGAGGACACCCTCGACAAGGAGCACGGCCAGTACCACCGGCGCTGGATGGTGCACGGCACCTCACACCACCTGGGCCTCGACGTCCACGACTGCGCGCTCGCGACCCGCGAGGAGTACATGGACGCCGAGCTGCGGCCCGGGATGGTCCTCACCGTCGAGCCAGGCCTGTACTTCAAGGCCGACGACCTCAAGGCCCCGGAGCGGTTCCGGGGCATCGGGGTCCGGATCGAGGACGACGTCCTCGTCACCGAGGACGGGTTCGAGAACCTCTCCGCCGGGATGCCCCGCAGCGCCGACGACGTCGAGGCCTGGATCGCCGACATCCGGGCGCGCTGACCTCAGGTCCGCAACGGGTCGGCGAGCAGGACGTCGACCACCCCACGGACCTCGGCCGCGACGTCCCCGGACGGCGACTCGTGGCCGGCGAGGTGGAGCACCGTGATGCCGTGGACCGCCGTCCACAGCCGCCACGCGAGCCGGGTGGCGGAACCCCGCGGCCGACCGGGGCTGGTGCGGTCCAGCCAGGCCCGGGTGGGCGCCAGCCAGCACGCCCGGAAGGCGTCCCGCTCGACGCCGCGCATCGCCTCGTCGCGCGCCGGGCGGCCGGCCGGGGCCCCGAACATCACGTCGAAGAGCCGGGGGTTGGCCACGGCGAACCCGACGTAGGCGACCGCGAGGGCCCTGAGCTCCTCGGGGTCCCCCGCCGGCACCGGGTCGCGGCGCGCCGCGGCGGCGAGCCGGCGGAAGCCCTCGTCGTGCACCGCGCGGACGACGTCGTCCTTCCCGCCGACCCGGCTGTAGACGACCTGGTAGCTCGTCCCGAGGCCGGCGGCGAGGCGGCGCATCGTCACGGCCTCGGGCCCCTCTGCCTCGAGGAGGCTGCGGGCGAGGTCGACGATGTCCGAGCGGGTTGCCCCGGATGTGGCCGGCATGGATATGATGGTGTCATATTACGTCGTCATACACCACGCCGTCCCCCAGCGCGTCCCCGAGAGGCGGAGCCCATGAGCGCCACGACCCCACCACCGGCGTCCGGCGACGCCGCCACCCTCGAGGAGGCCGTGGCCCTCCGACGGGACGGCGACGCGCTCGTCGGCCACGTCCGCGAGGGGTGGGACGTCTTCGGCGTCCCCCACGGCGGCTACCTCCTCGCGCTCGCGGGCAACGCCGTCCTCACCGGGACCGGCGCGCCCGACGTCTTCACCATCACGACGCACTACCTGCGCAAGGCCCGGCACGCGCCGATCCGCTTCGCCGTGGTGCCGGTGGGCGGCAGCCGCCGCTTCACGACGGTGACCGCGACCGCCACCCAGGACGACGAGGTCGTCCTCGCCGTGCAGGCCTCGGTGGGCGACCGTGCGCTCCTCGAGGGACCGACGTGGCACCGGGCCGAGCCGTGGGACCCGGCCGTCGCGCGGCTGACGCCCCGGGCCGGCACCCCGGAGATGGCGGCGGCGGCGGGCCCGTCATTCCGCACCCCCGAGGTGGCCGCGCGGGCCGGCGAGCGCCTCGATGTCACGAGCCTCGGGTTCGCCGCGGGCTCCCCCGACGGCAGCGGGGAGATCCGCGCCGTCGCCGAGACGGTCCCCGCCACCCAGCTCGGGGCGCTCCTCGCGTGCGACATCACCCCGCCGGCGTCGTGGAACGCCCTCGGCGCGCGGGGGTGGGTCCCGACCGTCGAGCTCACCGCGCACGTGCGGGCACGCTCCGGGGTCGGTCCGCTCTCGGTCCGGGCGTGGACCCACCACGTCCAGGACGGGTTCCTCGAGGAGGACGCCCTCGTCCACGACGCCGAGGGGCGCCTCCTCGTCCAGTCGCGCCAGCTCGCGCGCTGGACCGCCTGACCCCTACTCGGCGTCGCCGGAGGGCGCGAACGGCGACCCCCCGCGCCGGTCGAACACGACGTGGAGGAGCAGTGCGTGGTCGACCCCGGCCGCCTCTCCCCCGCCGCCGAGGATCATCTGGAGCAGCGCCCGCGGCTGGGGGAAGTCGGCCGGCAGGGCCCGGTTGTACTCCTCGTGGGCCTCGAGGGAGTGGACCGAGGCCTCGAAGTGCTCGCCCGAGACGTCGACGAAGTGCGAGGGAGTCGGCGACCCGCCGACGGCGAAGACCTTGACGCCGTTCCACGGCTCGAGGCCCTCGTCGGCGAGGTCGCGGTGCAGCCACCGGTTCCCGGCGTCCGCGACGGCGTCGAGGGTGGCGAGGCCGACGGCCCGGTGGTCGGCCTGGTTCACCATGCCGGGCCCGAAGAACTCGGCCCAGCTCTGCCCGATGACGATGTCGGGGCGGTGGCGGCGGATGGCGGCCGCGATCTCGCGCCGCAGGGCCACCCCGTACTCGATCGCTCCGTCCTGCCAGCCGGCGAAGTCGACCACCTCGACGCCGACCCGCCGCGCGCTCTCGCGTTCCTCCTCCTCGCGGACCCTCGCCGCCTCCGCGGGGTCCATCGTGTCGATGCCGGCCTCGCCCCGGGTCAGCAGGAAGTACGCGCCGTGGGAGCCCTCACCGACCCAGCGGTTGACGGCCGCCGCGGTCCCGTACTCGATGTCGTCGGGGTGGGCCACGACGCAGAGGATGGAGGAGAAGGGGCCCTCGAGGGGCGTGAGGGTCGGTCGCTCGTCAGCCATGGCCAGACGATAGACCCACCGGTCCTCGCCGGCCGTGGCCCGCGGGCTACTGCGGGGACTGCGGAGGGGTCGGCGGTGACGGGGGCGCCTGCGGCGGGGCCGGCGCGGCCGTGGGCGGCTGCTGGCCGGCGAGTCGGGCCCGCTCCTCCTCCTGGGCGCGCCGGACCTCCTGCTGCGCGGCCTTCATCGGGTCCATCTGGGCGAGCAGCTCCCGGCCGCGCTGGACGTGCTTGTGCTCGCAGAGCACCTCGTACTTGGCCGCCACGACCTGGCTCACCGAGGTGAAGTCCCGCTGGCCACCGGTGAGGCGGTAGCCGACGTAGCCCCAGATCGCCCCGAACCCGCCGGCGAGGGCAACCGTGGCGAGGACCGTGACGATGTTGAAGCCGGTGGGGTCGAAGATGGCGAAGATCGTCCCGACGAAGAGGCCGAACCACATCCCGGAGAGCGCCCCCGCCCCGATGACGCGACCCTGGGTCAGCCGGCCGGTGACCCGCTCGAGCTGCTTGAGGTCGGTGCCGACGATGAGGACGTCCTCGACGGGGAAGTCGTGGTCGGAGAGGTAGTCGACCGCCTTCTGCGCCTCCTCGTAGCTGTCGTGGACCCCCAGGGACATCGGGTACTCCAGCGACAGGGCGGCACGCAGGCCCGGGCGCATCGGCTGGCTGCTCATGCCCCCAGTATCCCAGCGACCGAGGGCGGCCGGGGGCGCGACCCGGTCAGCGGGCCTTGTAGTCCTCCAGCAGGCGGCGGCCGATGATCATCTTCTGGATCTCCGCGGTGCCCTCGCCGATGAGGAGCATCGGCGCCTCCCGGTAGAGCCGCTCGATCTCGTACTCCTTCGAGTACCCGTAGCCGCCGTGGATCCGGAAGGACTGCTCGACGACGTCGGCGCAGTTCTCCGCGGCGAGGTACTTGGCCATGCCCGCCTCGAGGTCGTTGCGCTCGCCGGCGTCCTTGAGCCGGGCGGCCTTGACCATCATCTGGTGGCTGGACTCGACCTTGGTCGCCATGTCGGCGAGGCGGAAGAGGATGCCCTGGTGCTCGGCGATCTTCTTGCCGAAGGTCTCCCGCTGCTGGGAGTACGCGATGCCGAGCTCGAAGGCCCGGCGCGAGACGCCGCACGCCCGGGCGGCGACATTGACCCGGCCCACCTCGACACCGTCCATCATCTGGTAGAAGCCCTTGCCCGGGACCCCGCCGAGGACCTGAGCGTCGGTGGTCCGGTGGCCCTGGAAGACCATCTCGGTCGTGTCGACGCCCTTGTAGCCCATCTTGTCGATCTTGCCCGGGACGGTGACGCCCTGGGCGGTCTCGCCGAAGCCGGGCTCCTTCTCGACGAGGAAGGTCGTCATGTTCTTGTACGGGCTCTCGCTCTCGCCGAGGTCCGTCCGCACGAGGACCGCGACGAGGTTCGACGAGCCGCCGTTCGTCAGCCACATCTTCTGGCCGTCGATGGTCCACGTCCCGTCCTCGCCCCGGACGCCCTTGGTGCGGATGGCCGCGACGTCGGAGCCGAGCCCGGGCTCGGACATCGAGAACGCCCCGCGGACCTCGCCGGTCGCCATGCGCGGCAGGTAGCGCTGCTTCTGCTCGTCGGTCCCGTGCTGGAGGATCATGTAGGCGACGATGAAGTGGGTGTTGATGATCCCGCTGACGCTCATCCAGCCGCGGGCGATCTCCTCGACGACGAGGGCGTAGGTGAGCAGCGACTCGCCGAGCCCGCCGTACTCCTCGGGGATCATCAGGCCGAAGATCCCCATCTCCTTCATCCCCTCGACGATCTCCGTCGGGTACTCGTCGCGGTGCTCCAGCTCGGTGGCGACGGGAAGGATCTGCTCGTCGACGAACTCGCGGACGAGCTTGATGAGCTCGTGCTGCTCCTCGGTGAGACCGTCGGTGGTCTGGAGTCGGGACATGCGCGCCTCGCCGCCTTCGCGTGGGGTCGTGGGGGTCGCTGCCGAGTATGCCGGGGGCGCCGCGGGGCGGGTACCTCGGCGGCGTGTGAGTCCCCCCACCCCGGCCGGGTCGCTCGGGCCGTCGGAAAACCGGTGGCGACCCGAGGTGCGGACCGGTCACGATGGGTCCCGCCACGGCGCCACCGTGTGCCGACCGGATGCCGGGAGCCCCCGTCGTCCGCCGCCCGACCGAGGAGGAGGACCCGATGTCGACGACCGTCGCGGGCCGGACCCGAGCCCCCATCCCCTTCCTCGACCAGGAGCACACCGTTGGCACACCAGCCGTTCCACCTCCCGGAGAAGCAGGCCGCCTTCTCCCTCGACACCTCACCTGACGCGCCGCCCGAGGGCGAGCGCTGGTCCACCTGGGACGTCGCGACGCACGGTCCGGCGCCCCGTCCGCACTGGGTCGTCACCGAGCTCGCCGCCGTCGACGCCGACCTCGGGGTCCTCAAGACCGGCAAGGAGGCCGACGTCCACGTCGTCCGCCGCTGGGTCCCGGGCACCGACCGGAGCGCGACGATGGCCGCCAAGCGCTACCGCGCGAGCGACCACCGCCTCTTCCACCGTGACGCCGGCTACCTCGAGGGCCGCCGGGTCCGCAAGAGCCGGGAGAACCGGGCCATGGCCCGCCGGACCGAGTTCGGGCGCCAGCTCATCTCGGGCCAGTGGGCGGCGGCCGAGTTCGACGCCCTCGGCCGGTTCTGGGAGCTGGGGCTGCCCGTCCCCTACCCGGTCCAGCTCGACGAGTCCGAGATGCTCATGGAGCTCGTCGGCGACGAGCAGGGTGCCGCGCCCCGACTCGTCTCGACCCGGCCGGCGCCGGACCTGCTCGCCGACCTCTTCGAGCAGCTGCGAACCGCGATGCTCACCCTGGCGCGGCACGGCTGGACGCACGGCGACCTGTCGCCGTACAACGTCCTGCTCGACGGCGAGCGGCTCGTCATCATCGACTGGCCCCAGGTCGTCGACGTCATCGGGAACCCGAGCGGCTTCGAGTTCCTCGAGCGCGACGCGGCGACGATGGCGCTGTGGTTCCGCCGCAAGGGGCTCGACGTCGACACCGGTGAGCTCGTCGCCGACCTCGTCGCCGAGGCCACGGCCCGGTTCTGACGCCGGCAGCGCCTAGGGTCGGGGGATGCCGACCTCCCCGCGGCTCGCCGCGTCGACCGTCCCCGACCCGATGGCGGCCCCGCCCGTCCGCTGGGGCGTGCTGGGCCCCGGCCACATCGCCGCGACGTTCGTGGCGGCCGTCCGGGAGGGCACCCGCTCGGACGTCGTCGCGGTGGGCTCGCGGTCGGCCGAGCGGGCTCGCGCGTTCGCCGATCGGCACGGCGTCCCGCGGGCGCACGGCTCGTACGAGGAGCTCGTCGCGGACGACGGGCTCGACGCCGTCTACGTCGCCTCGCCGCACAGCGAGCACCGTGCCCATGCGCTCCTCGCTCTGCGGGCGGGCCGGGCGGTCCTCGTCGAGAAGGCGTTCGCGCGCAACCTCGCCGAGACCGACGAGGTCCTCGGTGCCGCACGCGACGCCGGGCTGCTCGTCGCCGAGGCGATGTGGAGCCGCTACCTGCCGTCGTACGACGTCGTGCGCCGCACGGTCACCGACGGGACGCTCGGCGAGGTGGTCCTCGTCCAGGCCGACCACGGCCAGCGGCTGTACCCCGAGGGGCCGCGGCGGCTCTCGGACCCGGCCCTCGCGGGCGGCGCGCTGCTCGACCTCGGCGTCTACCCCGTGGCCTTCGCCGACCACGTCCTCGGCCCCCTCGACGACGTCGCGGCCCGGGGTGTCCTCGGCGCGGAGGGGGTCGACGTCACCGTCGGGGTCACCGGCCGCGCGGGCGACGCCCTCGCCCGGATGACGTGCACGATGGCGGCCGCCACCGGGTGCACGGCCACCGTGGCCGGGACCGCCGCACGGCTCGAGCTGGGCTCCCGCTTCTACGGGCTGGGGACGACGGTGCGCCTGCTGGGCCCCGACGACGAGCTCCTCGACAGCTGGAAGCCGGAGTCCGGCGACCACGGCTTCCGCTTCCAGGTCGCCGAGGTGGCCCGGGCGCTCGCCGCCGGGCGGACCGAGACGTGGTCGGTGCCGTGGGAGGCCACCCGGCGGGTCATGGCCGTCATGGACGCGGTGCGCCGGCAGGTCGGGGTCCGCTACCCGGGGGAGTGAGCGGGTCACCGTCCATCACCGCACCCGAAGCACCGGAACCTTCGCAGACGCACCCCGAACTATCCGGTGCCTCTCTCGCATTTCCCGCCTCAGGCGGGAAACCCGGGGTCAGCGGACCTGGACGGTGCTGCCGACCGGGATGAGGTCGTTCGCCCAGATCATGTCGATCGCGGCGTTGCTCACCCGGGCGCAGCCGTGGGACGCCGGCCACGGAGGCACGCTCGAGGACCCGTGCACCGCGATCCCGGTGCTCGTGAAGAAGATCGGCCGCCACAGCCTCCCCAGCGAGTTCTCCACCATGCCGTCGACCTTGCGCAGCACCGTGAACGTGCCCGTCGGGGTCCGCGCGATCGCCGACGCACCGTAGGTGGTGGTGTACGGCTCGCCGTTGCCGGTCGAGGTGTTGAGGACGTACCGGACCGAGCCGCCCCGCACGACGAGGAGCAGCTGCCGGGCGAGGTCGATCTCCGTACCGCTCGAGATGGTGGCGCGGGGCCTGACTCCTTGGGCGAGAGCGCGTTTCGTGGCGGGCCCGACGACTCCGTCGCGGCTGATGCCGGCCGCCTTCTGGAGGGCGAAGACCGCCTGCTGGGTCAGCGAGCCGAACGAGCCGTCGGGCCGGCCGAGCCAGTACCCGAGCGCGCTGAGCCGCTGCTGGAGCACGAGGACCTTGGGCCCCTGGTCCCCGTAGATCAGCGTCGTGCGGGGCTTCACCGTCGGTGTCGGGCTCGGCGTCGCCGTCGACGTGGGCGTCGGCGTGCTGGAGGGCGTGGGCGACGCACTCGGCTCGGGCGCCGGTGTCCCCGAGGGCCGTCCGGACGAGGAACCGGTTGCGCTCGGCGTGGGGCTCGCCGCGCCGGTCGGACCGGCGGCACCGCTCGTCGCGGGACCGCTCGACCCCCCGAGACCGCACGCCGAGAGCCCGGTGGCGAGCGCGAGCGCGACCGCCCCGGCCGCGGCCGCTCGCGGCATCCCGGACCTCATCGACGACCCCCTGACGTGGTGGACGGAGCCGGACGTGCACCCGGCGCCCGTGGACGGCTCCTCCACGAGACGACACGAGGGGGCGCCGGCGCAAGCGGCAACGCCCGCCGTGACCGAATCGTTGACCGCGCGTCCCCCGCCGGCTCAGCCCCGGGAGCGGATCGCCTCGTCCGTCGCGAGCACCCGGCGGGCGACCTCGACGTGGAGGTTCTCCACCATCCGGCCGTTGTACGTGACGACCCCGCTGCCCGCTCCCTGCTCCCACGCCTCGAGGACGCCGCGGGCCTCCTCGACCTCGTCCGCGGAGGGGGCGAAGACCGCGTTGCACGGGTCCACCTGGCCGGGGTGGATGAGCGTCTTCCCGTCGAAGCCGAGGTCGCGCCCCTGGCGGCACTCCTCGGTGAGCCCCTCGAGGTCGCGGACGTCGTTGTACACCCCGTCGAGCACGGCGACGCCCGCCGCCCGGGCCGCGAGGACCACCGTCGAGAGCGCGGCGAGCAGCGGCGCCCGGCCGGGGACGAACCGCGCGCCGAGCTCCTTGACGAGGTCGTTGGTGCCGAGGACGAGGACGGCGAGGCGGTGCGAGGCGGTGGCGATGTCGTGGGCGGCGAGCACCGCGCCCGGTGTCTCGACCATCGCCCAGAGCCGGGTGTGGTCGGGCGCGCCGTGGCGCTCCATCGCCGCGACGAGCGAGCGCACCTCGTCGCCCGAGCCCACCTTGGGGACGACGATGCCGTCGGGACCCGCGGCGCAGGCGGCGGCGAGGTCGGCCTCGTGCCACCGCGTGCCGGAGCCGTTGACCCGGATGGTCACCTCGCGGTCCCCGTACTGCCCGGATGCTGCTGCCGCGCAGGCGTTCTCGCGTGCGGCCTCCTTGGCGTCGGGAGCGACGGCGTCCTCGAGGTCGAGGATGAGCCCGTCCGCGGGAAGGGTCCGGGCCTTCTCGAGCGCGCGCTCGTTGCTGCTCGGCATGTAGAGGACCGAGCGGCGCGGCCGGTACTCCTCGCTCACGCCCCCGCCTCCCCGCTCGCATCCGGCCCGGCGTAGAGCTCGGCGAGCTCGGGGTCGTTCGCCGAGAGCCGCTCGGCGAGCTCGAGGATGACGAGGCACTGCTTGAGGCTCGCGTCGTCCTCCATCTTCCCGTCGAGCATCACCGCGCCGGTCCCGTCACCCATCGCCTCCCGCACCCGCCGGGCGTGCGCGACGTCCTCGGCGGACGGGCTGAACACCCGCTTCGCGATGGCGATCTGGGCCGGGTGGAGCGTCCACGTGCCGACGCAGCCGAGGAGGAAGGCGTTGCGGAACTGGTCCTCGCAGGCGACGACGTCGGCGATGTCCCCGAACGGCCCGTAGTAGGGGAAGATCCCGTGCATCGCGCAGGCGTCGACCATCCGGGCGATCGTGTAGTGCCAGAGGTCCTGCTGGTAGGTGGTGCGCTCCCCGTGGACGTCCCCGTCCGGCGGGTCCTGCCGCACGAGGTAGCCGGGGTGGCCGCCACCGACGCGCGTCGTCTTCATCCGCCGGTCGGCGGCGAGGTCGGCCGGGCCGAGGCTGATGCCCTGCATCCGTGGGCTCGCCCCGGCGATGGCCTCGACGTTCGCGACGCCGCGGGCCGTCTCGAGGATGGCGTGGACGAGGATCGGCTGGGTGAGCCCGGCGCGGGCCTCCAGCTGCGCGAGCAGCCGGTCGACGTAGTGGATGTCCTCGGGGCCCTGGACCTTGGGGACCATGACGACGTCGAGCCGGTCCCCGACCTCGGTGACGAGGGTCGTCAGGTCGTCGAGGACCCACGGCGAGTCCAGCGAGTTGACCCGGGTCCACAGCTGGGTGTGGTCGCCGAAGTCGGTGCTCCGCGCGATGTCGACGAGGCCGGCCCGGGCCGCCTCCTTGTTCTCCGCCTTGACGGCGTCCTCGAGGTTGCCGAGCAGGACGTCGACCGTGCCGACGAGCTGCGGCACCTTCGCCGCCATCTTCGGGTTGCTCGGGTCGACGAAGTGGATCATCCGGCTCGGCCGCGCCGGCACCTCCCGCAGCGGGGCCGGGGCCCCCACGGCGAGGGGGGCGAAGAAGTCCTTGGCGCTGCGCATGCGGGGTCCTCCCGGGCCGGTGGCGGGTACCCGGGGACGCTAGCAGCGGCCCACGCGGCGCGTGGTTCGGGTGTGACGGACGACGCCCGGGCGCTCGTGTGGGAGAGTCGTCCCCGTGACGGAGGATGCCCACGCCACGCCCGAGCCCCCCACAACGCCCGAGCCCCCGACGTCGACCGAGCCGCCGCTCGACGTCACCCGGCTGACCCAGGAGGCGGCGAGCAAGTCCGGGCTGCTCTGGGTGCGCCTCCCCGACGGCGCCTCCTTCCCCGTCTGGTTCGTCTGGCACGACCCGGGCGACGAGCGCGGTCCGGGGCCCTCCGCCTACGTCGTCTCCGGCCCCGGTGAGCAGTACCTCCCGTGGCTCCCCGACGAGGTCGTCGTCGTCTTCCGGAGCAAGGACACCGGCGGCCGCCTGCTGACCCTCCACGCCACCGCCCGTGCGCTGGAGCCGGGCTCGACCGAGTGGGACCAGGCCGTCGAGCTGCTGCGCCCCGAGCGGCTCAACTCCGTCGGGGACCCCACCGAGCGCTGGCGCGACACGTGCACCGTCCACGTCCTCACGCCGCACGGCCGTCCCGTCGAGGCTCCCGGGCACTACACGGACCGGTCCGGCGCCGCGCCCGTCCGGCCGGCCCCCGCCGCGACCGCCCGGTGGCGGCCGTGGCACTGGCGTGGCCGCTCGAGGGCGCGCCGCAACACGATCCGCTGAGGCGCCGGCCCGGGGGGGTCCGCGGGATAGCCTTGAGCCTCGTGAGCACGCCGACCCGCGCCTTCGTCGGCCGCCTGTCCGAGCTGGACGTCTTCGACCCGCTCGGCGACAAGGTCGGCCGGGTCCGCGACGTCGTCGTCACCTTCAGCGTCACGAGCAGCCGCCCGCGCGTCATCGGCCTCGTCGTCGAGGTCCCCGGACGCCGCCGGGTCTTCGTCCCGATGACCCGCGTCACCTCGGTCGAGGGCGGCCAGGTCATCACGACCGGGCTGGTCAACATGCGGCGCTTCGAGCAGCGGGGCAACGAGACCCTCGTCGTCGCCGAGCTCTTCGAGCGCCCCGTCACGGTGCGGACCGAGGAGGGCGAGGTCGTCGAGGCGACCGTCGAGGACATCGGGATCGAGCAGCTGGGGACCCGGGGCTGGAGCGTGACCCGGGCCTTCGTGCGGGTCGCCTCGCCGCGCCCGAGCCGGCTCACCCGCCTGGGCCGACGTCGCGGCGACACCTTCGTCGTCCCCGTCGAGGACGTGCGCGGCCTCCGCGACGCCCGCGAGGGCCAGGGCGCGCTGAAGCTGCTCGAGACCTACGAGGACCTCAAGCCGGCCGACCTCGCGGAGGTCATCCACGACCTCAGCCCCCGCCGCCGGGCGGAGGTCGCCGCCGCACTGTCCGACGAGCGGCTCGCCGACGTCATCGAGGAGCTGCCCGAGGACGACCAGGTCGAGATCCTCGTCGGCCTCGCCGTGGCCCGCGCCGCCGACGTCCTCGAGGCGATGGAGCCCGACGACGCCGCGGACCTGCTCTCCGAGCTGCCGACCGAGCGGCGCGAGGAGCTGCTCCAGCGGATGGAGCCCGACGAGGCCGCCGACCTGCGTCGGCTGCTCACCTACGACGAGAACACCGCCGGTGGCCTGATGACGACCGAGCCGGTCGTCCTCGGACCGGAGGCCTCGATCGCCGAGGCGCTGGCCGTGGTCCGGCGCGCCGAGCTCTCGACCGCCCTCGCCTGCACCGTCTTCGTCTGCCGTCCCCCGCTCGAGACCCCGACCGGCAAGTACCTCGGGGTGGTCCACATCCAGCGGCTGCTGCGCGAGCCGCCGCACAACCCGCTCGGCGGGATCCTCGACAAGGACGTCGAGCCGCTCCCCCCGACCGCCACGCTCGGCGAGGTCACCCGGATGCTCGCCACGTACGACCTCGTCGGGCTGCCCGTCGTCGACGGCGACGGCCACCTCCTCGGCGCCGTGACCGTCGACGACGTCCTCGACCACATCCTCCCCGAGGACTGGCGCGAGGAGCGGCACGACGTCGTCACCCCCGGCGTCGTCGCCCCGGAGGAGGTGACCCGTGGCTGAGCGCGAGCGCCGGGTCCGCATCGACCAGCCCCGCGAGGCCGGCCGCCGCGCGTTCCAGACGCCGTCCCTCCTCACCCAGGAGGCCTTCGGGATCCTCTCCGAGAAGTTCGCCCGGTTCATGGGCACCCCCGGGTTCCTCCTCGGGATGACGGTCTTCATCGCGCTGTGGATCGGGTGGAACACCCTGACCCCGTGGGCCTTCGACCCCTACGCCTTCCTCTTCCTCACCCTGATGCTCAGCCTCCAGGCCTCGTACGCGGCGCCGCTCATCCTCCTCGCGCAGAACCGGCAGGCCGACCGCGACCGCGTCGCGCTCGAGCAGGACCGGTCGCGGGACGAGCGGAACCTCGCCGACACCGAGTTCCTCACCCGTGAGGTCGCGGCGCTGCGCCTCGCCATGCGCGACACCGCCACCCGCGACTTCGTCCGCAGCGAGCTGCGTGACCTCCTCGAGGAGATGGAGGAGCGCGGCCTCGTCGTCGTGCGGGCCGCGGACCTCGAGCAGGCCGCGGAGGGACCCGAGGAGCTCGCGACCTAGACTGGGGCCATGTCCCAGGTCAGCCCCGACGCCCTCCAGGCCGCCCTCGCGACGGTCATCGACCCCGAGATCCGCCGGCCGGTCACCGAGCTCGGCATGGTCGAGAGCGTCACCGCGGATGCCGCCGGCCGGGTCGCCGTCACCATCCTCCTCACCGTCGCGGCGTGCCCGCTCAAGGACACCCTGACGAAGGACACGACGGCGGCCCTGCTCGGGGTCGAGGGGGTCACCGCGGTCGACGTGACCCTCGGCGTCATGAGCGACGAGCAGCGCGCCGAGCTCAAGACGATGCTCCGCGGCGGCGTCGCCGAGCGCGAGGTGCCGTTCGCCCGCCCCGGCTCGCTGACCCGCGTCTACGCCGTCGCCTCGGGCAAGGGCGGCGTCGGCAAGTCCTCGGTGACGGCCAACCTCGCCGCCGCGCTCGCCGCGCAGGGCCTCTCCGTCGGGGTCGTCGACGCCGACATCTACGGGTTCTCGATCCCCCGGATGCTCGGGGTCGAGGGCCGCCCGACGCAGGTCGACGACATGATCCTGCCGCCCGTGAGCCACGACGTGAAGGTCATCTCCATCGGGATGTTCGTGCCCGGCAACCAGCCGGTCGTCTGGCGCGGCCCGATGCTGCACCGCGCGCTCCAGCAGTTCCTCGCCGACGTCTTCTGGGGGGACCTCGACGTCCTCCTCCTCGACCTGCCCCCGGGCACGGGCGACATCGCCATCTCCGTGGCCCAGCTCATCCCGAACGCGGAGATCCTCGTCGTGACCACCCCGCAGCAGGCGGCCGCCGAGGTCGCCGAACGGGCCGGCTCGATCGCCCTCCAGACCCACCAGCGGATCGCCGGGGTCATCGAGAACATGTCGTGGCTCGAGCTGCCCGACGGCACCCGCGAGGAGATCTTCGGCTCCGGGGGTGGGCGCGAGGTCGCCGAGTCGCTCTCGCGCTCGATCGGCGCCGAGGTCGCCCTGCTCGGCCAGATCCCCATCGACACCCGCCTGCGGGTGGGCGCCGACCAGGGGATGCCGGTCGTCCTCGGCGACCCCGACTCCCCCGCGGCCGTCTCGCTGCGCGGCATCGCGAACGGGCTGGCCTCCCGGGCACGCGGCCTTGCGGGCCGGTCCCTCGGCCTGAGCCCGGTCGGACGCTGACGCGCCACGGCGCCGCACCGTCGCCCCTAGGCTGACCTGCCATGGGCCCGGACGGTGGTGCCGCGACGACGTACTCCGCGTTCGGGGACCTCGTCGTCCACACCGCCACCGGTGACCGGTCGCTGACCCGGCGGCGGGAGCGCGACGCGCTGGCGGTCCTCCTCGCCCACCGGGCGCCGGTCTCCGCGGACCGGCTGCTCGCC
>DASSQJ010000344.1:0-4977 GCA_035702545.1 Phycicoccus sp. | reverse complement strand
CGACGACCCTGAGGACCGCCTCGGCATCGGCGCCGCGGGCGTCGAGCCAGGCGGTGGCGCAGCTCGCGATGGCGTTGACACCGCCGGGGACGACGTGGACCTTGCCGACCGTCGCGAGGCACGTGTGCTCGACCGCCGCCCGGCGCGCGGCGATGACCGCGGCCGCCAGCCCGAGCATCGCGTCCTCCCTGTCGTCGATGGCCGTCGTGCCGGCGTGGTTCGCCGTGCCGGGGACGTCGATCCGCCAGCGACCGTGCGGCCAGATGTCGCTCCCCACACCGACGGCGTGGCCGAGGTCGTCGAGGGCGCGGCCCTGCTCGATGTGCAGCTCGACGAAGGTGCCGACGCGGCCGAGCGTCTCGTCGTCGCGGCCGAGGGACTCGGGGTCGCGGCCGGCCCGCCGCATCGCCTCGGCCATGCTCACGCCGTCGGCGTCGGTGAGGCCGCGGGCCCGGTCGGCACCAAGGGCGCCGGTGATGACGCGCGAGCCGGCGCAGGCGACCCCGAAGCGCGCGCCCTCCTCGTCGGCGAAGTTGACGACGCCGATGGGGCGGGCCGGCCGGAACCCACGCTCGCGGAGGGCGTCGATCGTGGCCAGGGCGCTGACGACGCCGAGCGGACCGTCGAAGGCGCCGCCGTCCGGGACGGAGTCGAGGTGCGAACCGACGACGACGCCGCGGTCCTCGGCGGCCACCGCGGCGTCCGGATCGCCCCACCAGGCCCACTGGTTGCCCATCCGGTCGGTCGTGACGTCGAGGCCACGGGCCCGGCACTCGCCCTCGAACCACTCACGGAGGTCGTGGTCGGCGCGGCTCCAGGCGAACCGGCGGTACCCGCCGGTGCTGTCGTCGAGGCCGATGCCCGAGAGGGCGTGCCACATGCGCCGGAACGCACGTGCCCCCTCGTCTGCTGCCGGACTGCTCGACATGGGCTCCATTGGACCAAGTCGAGGGCTCCTGCGGTGGCTGCGGGTCGTCGGGATTGTCTCGGGTGCCAGACGTTGGACAAACCCGGCTCCCGCGGAGGTGGGCGGCGTGGGGGAGGGCCGCGTCGGCTGCTCGCCGGGGCCGGGCGGTCGTACGCTGGGCGGCATGGACGGTGAGGAGCGGGCCGTCGCGGCGCTCGCGGCCTCCGGCATCGCGTACGAGGTCACCCGGCACGGGCGGGTCGGCTCGCTGGAGGAGGCGGCGGCCGCGCGCGGGGTGCGGCCCGGCGACATCGTCAAGACGCTCGTCGTCCGCCGCGCCGACGACGACTACCTCTTCGTCCTCGTGCCCGGCGACCGGGAGATCAGCTGGCCCAAGCTGCGCGCCCACCTCGGCGTCAACCGGCTGTCGATGCCGGACGCGGGCACCGCGAGGGACGTCACCGGGTACGAGCGCGGCACCATCACGCCGTTCGGGTCGGTGCGCGCGTGGCCGGTCGTCGCCGACGCCACGTTGACCGAGCGGACCGTCTCGATCGGCGCGGGGGCCCACGGCGTCGCGGCCACCGTCGGCGCGGATGCGCTCGTCGCGGCCCTGGACGCGGACGTCGCGGACGTCACCGACCCCGCCTGACCGCTGACCCCCTGCCCCCCTGACCCCCACTCCTTGCTGGTTGTGCCGGTCGACACGCCGTGGGAGGGCCCGTCGACGGGGCAGAACGGGCAAGAAGTGGGGGTTCGGGCCGGGCGCGGACGAGCGGGCGGAGGGGCCGGTGTCACTCGATGACGGCGATCACCGTCCCCTGGGCCACCTCGTCCCCCTCGGCCGCCGAGAGCCGGATGGTCCCGGCGGCGGGGGCGGTGACGTCCATGTCGACCTTGTCCATCTGGACCTCGGCGATGAGCTGGCCGTCCCCGACGGCCTCGCCGTCCCGGACGTACCACGTCGCGAGGACTCCGACGGCGGCCGGGTCGGCCTGGCTCATCACCGGGAAGGGGACCTCCGTCATCCGAGGACCTTCCGGATGGCGGCCTCGATCCGGTCGTGGCGCGGCAGCACCGCGTACTCGAGCGAGTGGGCGTACGGGATCGGCACGTCCGGCAGGGCCACCCGCACCGGAGCCGCCGTGAACAGCCCGGGGTCCTCGTCGGCGACGGTCGCGACGACCTCGCCGGACATCCCGAAGGAGTGGTAGTCCTCGTCGACGACGACGAGCCGGCCCGTCTTGCCGACGGTGGCGAGGATCGCCTCGCGGTCGAGCGGGACGAGCGAGCGCAGGTCGAGCACCTCGACCGAGATGCCCTCCCCCTCGAGCTTCTCGGCGACGTCGAGCGCGTGGTGCACCGAGAGCGAGATCGTCACGACGGAGACGTCGCTGCCCTGGCGGACGACGTTGGCCCTGCCGATGGGCACGGTGTAGTCGCCCTCGGGGACCACGTCGATCGACCTGGGGTTCTTGGCCATCCACGGCAGCCCCATGACGCCCTTGTGGAACATGTAGACGACCGGTGAGTCGTCGCGGATGGCCGAGGCCATCAGCCCCTTGGCGTCGGCGGGCAGCGCCGGGACGACGACCTTCATCCCGGGCAGATGCGCGAAGAGGCCCCAGAGGGTCTGGGAGTGCTGCGCGCCGTCCGAGTAGCCACCGCCGACCGCGGTCGTGAGGACCATGGGGACCTTGACGTTGCCGCCGGACTCGAAGTGGATCTTCGCCATGTGGTTGTAGATCTGGTCGAGGCACACGCCCATGAAGTCGGCGAACATCAGCTCGGCGATGGGGCGCATCCCCTCGGTCGCCGCCCCGACGGCGAGGCCGATGAAGGCGGACTCCGAGATCGGGGTGTCCATGATGCGGCTCGGCCCGAACTCGTCGAGCAGGCCGGTCGTCGAGGAGAAGATGCCTCCGTAGGCGCCGACGTCCTCGCCGAGGTAGAAGACCTCGGGGTTGGCGCGCATCTCCTGGGCGATGGCCTCGACCATCGCCTTGGAGGTGTTGAGCCGGCGGGTGGCCTGCGGGGCCGTGGTGTCGGTGATCGTCATGTCAGCTCCTCACGCGAAGACGTACTCGAGCGCGTCGGACGGGTCGGGCAGCGCGCTGGCCTTGGCGAACGCGATGGCGGCCTCGACCCGCTCGCTCGCGAGCTTCTTCGCCTGCTCGATCGCGGCGTCGTCGAGGATCCCCGCCTCGGTGAGCAGGGTGGCGTAGCGCGGCAGGGGGTCGTGCTCGGAGACCTCGGCGAGCTCGGGCCGGTAGCCCTGGGCGTCGCCCTCGAAGTGACCCCAGAGCCGGAGGGTGTGGACCTCGATGAGGCTCGGCCCCTCCCCCGCACGGGCGCGGGCGACGGCCCGGCCGGCGGCGGCCCAGACCGCCTCGACGTCGTTGTCCTCGACCCGCTCCCCGGGCATCCCGTAGGCGGCGGCCCGGTCGGCGTTGGACGGGATGGCCGTCGACTTGTCGCGCGGCACCGAGATGCCCCAGTCGTTGTCCTCGACGACGAAGACGACGGGGAGGCGCCAGAGGGCCGCGAGGTTCAGCGACTCGTGGAAGGCGCCCTGGTTGGCGGCGCCCTCGCCGGTGACCGCGACGGCGATGCGGTCGGTGCCGCGGCGCTGGAAGGCGAAGGCCATCCCGAGGGCCGGTGGGTACCCCTCGGCGATGATGCCCGAGCACGAGAAGTGGGTCGCCGGGTCGAAGAGGTGCATGTGGCCGCCGCGGCCCTTGCCGAGGCCGTCGACCCGACCGAAGATCTCGGCGGTCATCGCGTCGAGGTCCATGCCGTGGGCTATGGCGAAGTGGTGCGGGCGGTGGGTGGCGGTGACCGCGTCGTCGGTCGTGAGGTGGGCGCAGACCCCGGCGGCCACCGGCTCCTGGCCGGCGGAGAGGTGCATCTCGCCGGGCCCCAGGCCCTTGCCGATGTCGAAGCCGGGTCCCTTGTCGGCGTGGTACTCCCGCAGGATGGCTTCCTCGTAGGTCCGGGACAGGACCATCGTCTCGTAGAGGCCGCGGCGCACCTCGGCGCCCGGCCCGTTGTCGGCGCTCGACATCGGGGCTCCCTTCGTCGGAGGTGGTCCCCCCACCATCCGGTCGGAGGCGCCGTCGGTCCACGCCGGGTTTTCAGATGGTGACACCGGCCCTGCCGTGGGCCGTCGGGATGACCGGAGCGCTCAGGCGTCGGCGGAGAGGGCGATGAGGGCGGCCGCGCGGCGCAGAGCCCGCTCGCTGCCCACGACCCGCGGGGCCCGGCTCACCGGCACCGAGATGGCGACCGCCGCGACGAGCCGGTTCGACGGGACCGGGACGGCGAGGCAGGTCGTCCCGACCGCGTACTCCTCGCGGTCGTGGGTGAGGTCGGGGCTGTGCTCGAGCTCCTCGAGCAGCCGAGCGCCGTTCGTCTGGGTGTGCTGCGTGAGGTCGACGAGCGGGTGGCTGGCGAGGTAGTCGCGGCGGGTCTCATCGGGGAGGGCGGCGAGCACCGCCTTGCCGAGGGCCGTCGCGTGGGCGGCGTCCTCGAAGCCGACCCACATGTCCGTCCTCGGGTTCTCCGGGCTGTCGGCCACGTCGACGAGGCGGATGCACCCTCCGTCGAGGACCGAGAGGTACGCGGCGGCATCGAGGTCGTCGTGGAGCGCGCGCAGCACCCGGTGCGTCCGGCCGCCCGGCCCGGTGCGCACCCGCCGCCCGGCGAGGGTGGAGACCCGGTCGCCGAGGACGTACCCGCCGTCGACCCGGTCGAGGTACCCCTCGTGGAGGAGGGTCCGCAGGAGGTGGTAGGTCGTCGGGAGCGGCAGCCCGCTGACCCGCGAGAGCCGCTTGGCGGTCACCGGTCCGGGCTCGGCCCCGACGATGTCGAGGAGGTTCAGCGCGCGGACCACCGAGTTGATGAGCGTGGGCTGCGTCGCCACGACCACCTCCCTGAGCCGCTGGGACCACCGTAGGTGGCGCGGCGCCGGGGCGGAAGGGCCCGACGGCGTGACGCGGCGGCCACCCATCCCGACTGGTTGCCGGTTCGGCCGGTCGACGCCCCGGTTTCCGGGGTGTCGACCGGCCGAA
>DASSQJ010000343.1:0-9669 GCA_035702545.1 Phycicoccus sp. | reverse complement strand
CCGACTTGGGGTCGATGACCTGGTAGTAGATGACCGTGTCGATGCTCACGACGAGGTTGTCGCTCGTGATGACCGGCTGGGGCGGGAAGGAGACCACCTGCTCGCGCTGGTCGATGTTCGCCCGGACGATGTCGACGAACGGCACGAGGAAGTGGATGCCGGCTTCCAGGGTGCGGGAGTAGCGCCCCAGCCGCTCGATGATCTGTGCGGTCTGCTGGGGCACGATCCGCACGGTGCGGACGATGACGATGATGACGAAGATCGCGAGCAGGCCGAGGACGATCGCGACGATCAGGCCTTGGGTCATGGGTCTGGCCTTTCGGGAGGGCGCCGTGGCGCCGGTCAGGGGGTGGAGTCGGTCGGGTCCGGCGGGATGGTCGCCACGATGGCGGTCGCACCGTGGATGGCGATGACGCGCACCTCGTCCCCGGGGCCGGCCGGGGGGCTGCCCTCGGCGAGGCGAGCGGACCAGGTCTCGCCGGCGAGCTTGACCCGGCCGTCGGTCTCGGTGACCGCCTGGAGGACCCAGGCCCGCCGGCCGACCAGCCCGGCCGCGCCGATCCGGTGGTCCACCTCGCCGTGGAGGAACTTGCGGCGGATCATCGGTCGGACGAGGGCGAGGAGGAGCAGGGCGGCAGCGACGGCGACGACGACCTGGAGCCAGAACGGCGCCCCGAGGGCCGCGGCGATGGCGCCGCAGAGGGCGCCCCCGGCGAACATGACGAAGACGAAGTCGACCGTGGCCGCCTCGACCGCCGCGAGCACGATGGCGATGCCGAGCCAGGCCAGCCAGAAGTTGTCGGTCAGCCAGTCCATCGACGCCCCTTTCCGTAGTGGGTCCTCGCGGCTCCGACGCCGCGGGTGGGCTGCGGGTTCCCTCCCCGCTCAGCGGGCTCGTGCCGCAAAGCGGTCACCCCTGGACTCGAGCTCGAGCGGCATCCCGAAGGTGCGCTCGAGGTTCTCCGCGGTGAGCGTGATCTCGATCGGCCCCTGGGCGACGACCCGGCCCTCGCGCAGGAGCAGCACGTCGGTGAAGTTCGGGGGGATCTCCTCGACGTGGTGGGTGACGAGGACGAGCGCGGGGGCGGCGAGGTCGGCCGCGAGGGCCCCCAGCCGCCGCACGAGGTCCTCGCGACCGCCGAGGTCGAGGCCGGCTGCCGGCTCGTCGAGCAGCATGAGCTCGGGGTCGGTCATCAGGGCCCGGGCGATCTGGACCCGCTTGCGCTCCCCCTCGGAGAGGGTTCCGAAGACCCGGTCGGCGAGCTGGGCGGCGCCGAGGGCCTCGAGGAGCTCGAGGGCGCGGCCCTCGTCCATCCGGTCGTAGGCCTCGTGCCACCTCCCGACGACGGCGTAGGAGGCGGTGACGACGACGTCGCGGACCTTCTCGCGCGGCGGGATGCGGTCGGCGAGGACGGCGCTGGAGAGGCCGATCCGGGGGCGCAGCTCGAAGACGTCGACGGTGCCGAGCACCTCGCCGAGGACGCCGACGACCCCGGTCGTCGGGTGGATCCTCGCGGACGCGAGCTGGAGCAGGGTCGTCTTGCCGGCGCCGTTGGGGCCGAGGACGACCCAGCGCTGACCCTCCTCGACCTCCCAGGAGACGTCGTCGAGGATCGCCCGCCCACCCCGCACGACGCTCACGCCCGCGAAGGCCAGGACGTCGCTCATGTCACCGACCCTAGTTGGTCCGGTTCACGCGGCCACGGCGGCACGCCTCGGGCACGGAGGGTCAGCGCCCCTCGAGGACCTCGCGGTACACCTCGACGGTGCGGTCCCCGATGGAGGACCACGAGAACGACTCGACGGCCCGTCGCCGACCGGCGAGGCCCATCCGCCCGGCCCGTTCGGGGTCGCTCACCGCGTCGGTGAGCGCTGCGGCGAGGTCGGCGACGAAGCGGTCGCTGTCGACCGGGGTGCCGGTGCCGTCCTGGACCTGCTCGATGGGGACGAGCCACCCGGTCTCGCCGTCGACCACGACCTCCGGGATCCCGCCCGTGGCGGTCGCGACGACCGGCAGCTCGCACGCCATCGCCTCGAGGTTGACGATGCCGAGCGGCTCGTAGACCGACGGGCAGACGAACACCGTCGCGGCGCTGAGGACCGCGATGACCTGGTCGCGGGGCAGCATCTCGGGGATCCACACGACGCCGTCCCGGTCGCGGCGCAGGCCCTCGATGCGCTGCTCGACCTCCGCCTTGATCTCCGGGGTGTCCGGGGCACCGGCGAGGAGGACGAGCTGGACGTCGGGAGGCAGCTCCGCCGCGGCCCGCAGGAGGTACGGCAGCCCCTTCTGGCGGGTGATCCGGCCGACGAAGGCGACGGCCGGACGGTCGGGGTCCACGCCGTGGCGACGCGCGACGTCGGGGTCGGCCCGGCGCTGCCAGAGCTGGGAGTCGATGCCGTTGTGGACGACCTTGACCTTCTCGGGGTCCACCGCGGGGTAGGAGCGCAGGATGTCCTCGCGCATGCCCGCACTGACGGCGATGACGGCGGCGGCCGCCTCGTAGGCGGTCCGCTCGATCCACGACGAGAGCCGGTAGCCCCCGCCGAGCTGCTCGGCCTTCCACGGGCGCATCGGCTCCAGGCTGTGGGCCGACAGGACGTGCGGCACCCCCTCGAGGACGCTCGCGACGTGGCCCGCGAAGTTCGCGTACCAGGTGTGCGAATGGACGAGGTCGGCACCGGCGCACGCGGCGGCCATGGTGAGGTCGACCCCCATCGTGCTCAGCGCCGCGTTCGCGCCGGCGAGCTCGGTGAGGTCGGGGTGGCTCGTCGTCCCGTCCTCGTCCCGGGGACCGCCGAACGCGTGGACCCGCACGTCGAGGTCACCGCGGGCCCGCAGCGCCCGGACGAGCTCTGCGACGTGAACACCGGCCCCCCCGTAGATCGAGGGTGGGTACTCCTTGGTGAGGATGTCGGTGCGCACCGTTTCACCCTAGCCAGCGGCCCCTCGGACGGCGAGGGCGTGGACCCGATAGCGGCGGGGGCGCGGACCCAATAGCGTGGGGCCATGGCCTACCGCAGTGGCAGAAAGGTGCTCGTCATCGTCCTCGCCGGGGGGGAGGGCAAGCGCCTGATGCCACTGACCGCGGACCGCGCCAAGCCGGCCGTCCCGTTCGGGGGCATCTACCGGCTCATCGACTTCGCGCTCTCGAACGTCGTCAACTCCGGCTACCTCAAGGTCGTCGTCCTCACCCAGTACAAGTCGCACAGCCTCGACCGGCACGTGACGCGCACCTGGCGGATGTCGACGATGCTCGGCAACTACGTCGCGCCCATCCCCGCGCAGCAGCGCATCGACAAGTCCTGGTACCAGGGCAGCGCCGACGCGATCTTCCAGAGCCTCAACACGATCACGGACGAGCGCCCCGACACCGTCGTCGTCGTCGGCGCCGACCACGTGTACCGGATGGACTTCTCCCAGATGGTCGAGCAGCACGTCGACTCCGGCGCCGGGGTGACGGTGGCGGCCATCCGTCAGCCGATCTCGATGTCCGACCAGTTCGGAGTCATCGACGTCTCCCCCAAGGATCCCAGCAGGATCCGCGAGTTCCTCGAGAAGCCGACGGACCCCGCCGGCCTGCCCGACTCCCCCCAGGAGATCCTCGCGAGCATGGGCAACTACGTCTTCGACGCCGACGTGCTCATCGACGCCGTCACCGAGGACGCCACCCGGGAGGGCAGCAAGCACGACATGGGTGGGGACCTCGTCCCGGCGCTCGTCGCGGAGGGTGGAGCCTACGCCTACGACTTCAAGAACAACGTCGTCCCCGGCGGGACCGAGCGCGACATGGGCTACTGGCGCGACGTCGGGACGCTGGACTCCTACTACGAGGCCCACATGGACCTCGTCTCGATCCACCCGGTGTTCAACCTCTACAACTACGACTGGCCGATCTTCACGACGTACGGCCCGTACCCGCCGGCGAAGTTCGTCCACGGGGCCAACGGCCGCTTCGGCGAGGCCCTCAACTCCGCCGTCTCCCCCGGGGTCGTCATCTCCGGGGCGCGGGTCAACGGCTCGGTCATCTCCCCGGACGTCCACGTCCACAGCTACACCGAGGTCGAGGCGAGCGTCATCCTCGACGGGGTCCAGGTCGGGCGGCACTGCCGGATCCAGAAAGCCATCATCGACAAGAACGTCGTCGTCCCCGAGGGGACGAGCATCGGGTACGACAAGGACCGCGACCTCGAGCGCGGCTTCGTCGTCACCGACTCCGGGCTCACCGTCGTCGGGAAGGGCCAGGAGGTCACGCCGTGACGGGCGCCGACCGGCCCGTCCGGATCGGCGCCCAGCTGCAGCCCCAGCACGCGACCTACGCTGAGATCCGGCGTGCCTGCGCCGAGCTCGAGGAGATGGGCGTCGACGTCCTCTTCACGTGGGACCACTTCTTTCCGCTCTACGGCGACCCCGACGGCGCCCACTTCGAGTGCTGGACGATGCTCGGGGCGTGGGCCGAGGCGACCGAGCGGGTGGAGATCGGCGCCCTCGTCACGTGCAACGGCTACCGCAACCCGCAGCTGCTCGCCGACATGGCGCGGACCGTCGACCACATCAGCGGGGGCCGGCTCATCCTCGGGATCGGCTCGGGCTGGTTCGAGCGCGACTTCGACGAGTACGGCTACGAGTTCGGCACCCCCGGCGGCCGGCTGGACGCCCTCGCCCGCGACCTGCCACTGGTCCGGGCGCGGTGGGAGCGGCTCAACCCGCCGCCGACCCGTGACATCCCGGTGCTCATCGGCGGTGGCGGCGAACGCAAGACGCTGCGCATCGTCGCCGAGCAGGCCGACATCTGGCACGGCTTCGGAAGCCCCGAGACCATCGCCCACAAGCACGCCGTCCTCGACGAGTGGTGTCGGCGGATCGGCCGCGACCCGGCCGAGATCGTCCGCTCCTCCGGGGTGTCCCAGCGACCCGGGCGCTTCCCCGAGTCGGCACGGGACTACGCGGGGGCAGCGGAGGGGCTGTGGGAGGTGGGTACCCGCCTGTTCACCATCGGCCTCACCGGGCCGGGCTACGACCGCGGTCCGGTCCGCGACCTCCTCGCGTGGCGGGACGCCCACCACGCGTAGCCTTCCCGCGTGTCCACCGCGACCCCGCCCCCGCCGCCGGACCCGGACGCCCGGACCCTCCTCGTCACGCTGAGCGGGCGGGACCGCCCGGGCGTCACGAGCGCGCTCTTCGACGCGGCCTCGACGGTCGGCGCGGAGGTCCTGGACGTCGAGCAGGTCGTCGTCCGAGGGCACCTCGCCCTCTCGGTGCTCCTCTCCCCCGGCCCCGACGAGAACGTCCTCGCCGACCGCCTGACCCGGGCGGGTGAGGACCTCGGGATGCAGGTCGAGCTCTCGGTGGGCCGTGGCGACAACGCCCCCCGGCGCACCGGCCGGGCCGCCGTCGTCCTCATGGGCTCTCCCTTGGAGACCCGTCACGTCGCCGCCGTCGCGCACGCCGTCGCGGAGCACGGAGCGAACATCGACCGCATCCGCCGGCTGTCCCGCTGGCCGGTCACGACCGTCGAGCTCGACGTCTCCGGCGCCGACCTCGACGCGCTGCGCCGGGACCTCGCGCTCGTCTCCGCGGGCTCGGGCGCGGACATCGCGGTCGCTCCCGCCGGACTGGCCCGGCGGGGGGCGCGCCTCGTCGTCCTCGACGTCGACTCCACCCTCATCCAGGACGAGGTCATCGAGCTCATCGCCGAGCACGCCGGCACGGTGGCGGAGGTGGCCGCGGTGACCGAGGCGGCGATGCGCGGGGAGCTCGACTTCGCCGAGAGCCTCCACGCGCGGGTCGCCACGCTGGCGGGGCTGCCGGTCTCGGTCCTCGACGAGGTGCGGGCGGCGGTGCGGCTCACCCCCGGTGCGCGGACCCTCGTCCGCACCCTCAAGGCGCTCGGGTTCACGGTCGCGGTGGTCTCCGGCGGCTTCGCCGAGGTCGTCGAGCCGCTCGCCCGCGAGCTCGGGGTCGACCACGTCCGTGCGAACCGGCTCGAGGTCGAGGACGGACGCCTCACCGGACGGGTCGTCGGCGCGGTCGTCGACCGGGCCGGGAAGGCCGCTGCCCTCCGCGAGCTCGCCGCCGGTCTCGGGCTCCCGCTCACCCGCACCGTCGCGATCGGCGACGGCGCGAACGACCTCGACATGCTCGCGGCGGCCGGCCTCGGGGTGGCGTTCAACGCCAAGCCGATGGTTCGGGCCCAGGCCGACACCTCGGTCAACGTGCCGTACCTCGACACCGTCCTGTTCCTCCTCGGGGTCTCGCGCGAGGAGATCGAGGAGGCCGACGCCGCCGCCCGGGCGCCACTAGGCTGACGCCGTGCCGCGCTACCCCACGACGACGCCGACGCTCATGGTCATCGGTGGTGCCGAGGACCGGGTCGGCCGGGCCTCCCTGCTCCGCGAGTTCGTCAAGCGCTCGGGCGGCAGGCGCGCCCGCCTCGTCGTCATCCCGACGGCCTCGTCGTTCCAGGACGAGGTCGTCGCCTCGTACGCCGAGGTGTTCGGCCGGCTCGGGGTCTCCGCGGTCGAGGTGGTCAACCCCTCGACCCGGGACCAGGCCCACGACCAGGCGTCGGTCGCCCGCATCGACGAGGCGACCGGCGTCTTCATGACGGGCGGGAGCCAGCTGCGGCTCTCACAGCTGCTGCCGGGGACACCGGTCGGCGAGGCGCTCCACCGGGCGCACGCCCGTGGCTGCGTCGTCGCGGGGACCTCGGCCGGCGCCTCGATCATGTCCGACTTCATGATCTCCATGGGCGAGGAGGGGGTCACCCCCCGCCAGCGGGGCAGCCAGGTCTCGGCCGGGCTCGGCCTGCTCAAGGGGGTCGTCGTCGACCAGCACTTCGACCAGCGGTCCCGGTACGGCCGCCTCCTCTCGGTCGTGGCGCCGTCGCCGCACCTGCTCGGTGTCGGTATCGACGAGGACACGGCCATCGTCGTCACGGACGGGCGGGAGTTCACGGTCCGCGGCTCGGGCGCCGTCTTCGTCGTCGACTGCCGCACCGCGCAGACCGACGCCCCCGAGGCACGTGCGGGCGCCCCGATGCTCGTGTCCGGTGCGACCGTCCACACCCTGCCGGCGGGGGCGACGTTCGATCTCGCCGAGCGCCGGCTCACCGGGTTCGTCGAGCACCACCCCGACGTCCTCGTCGCCCTGGCCACGGCCCGGGCCTGACCGCCACCGACCGGTAGAGGAGACCCCGATGGAGCGCCCCACCCCGACCGGCCCGCTCGCCCCCGACCTGCGCATCCTCGAGGCGCGGGTCTACCGGGGCGGCAACATCTGGTCCTACGAGCCGGCGATCCACCTCCTCGTCGACCTCGGCGTTCTCGAGGGGTACCCGACCGACACCGTCCCGGGGTTCACCGACCGGCTGCTCGAGCTGCTGCCCCGTCTCGAGAACCACACGTGCTCCAAGGGCCACAAGGGCGGCTTCGTCGAGCGGATGCGGGAGGGCACCTGGCTGGGGCACGTCACCGAGCACGTGGCGCTGCAGCTCCAGCAGGAGGCCGGACACGACCAGCGCCGCGGGAAGACGCGCATGGTCAAGGGCCGGCCCGGCGTCTACAACGTCATCTACGGCTACTCCGACGAGGACGTCGCCCTCGCCGCCGGCCGGCTCGCCGTGCGCCTCGTCAACCACCTCGTCGAGGCCGAGGAGGACTTCGACTTCGAGGCCGAGCTCGAGCGGTTCCTCACCCGCGCCGAGCGGCTCGCGTTCGGGCCGTCGACGGCGGCGATCCTCGAGGAGGCGGTGAGCCGCGACATCCCGTTCATCCGGCTCAACGCCGGCAGCCTGGTCCAGCTCGGCCAGGGGGTCCACCAGCAGCGGATCCGGGCGACCATGACGTCGAAGACGAGCGCGCTCGCCGTCGACATCGCCGGGGACAAGGACATGACGACCCGGCTGCTCTCCTCCGCGGGGCTGCCGGTGCCCAAGCAGGAGACCGTGCGCAGCGCGGACGGCGCGGTCGCTGCGGCCCGCCGGATCGGGTTCCCCGTCGTCGTCAAGCCGCTCGACGGCAACCACGGCCGGGGCGTCTGCCTGGACCTCCAGGGCGACGACGAGGTCCGGGATGCGTTCGTCGTCGCCGAGGGCGAGTCGCGGCGCGGCTACGTCATCGTCGAGTCCTTCGTCGTCGGCCGTGACTACCGCTGCCTCATCGTCGGCGGCCGGATGCAGGCGATCGCGGAGCGGGTCCCCGCCCACGTCGTCGGCGACGGCACCCACACCGTCCGCGAGCTCGTCGACCTCACCACCGCGGACCCGCGCCGGGGGGTCGGGCACGAGAAGGTCCTCACCCGGATCCGGGTGGACGCCGCGGCCGAGGAGCTCGTCCGCGACCAGGGCCTCGGGATGGACGACGTCCCGGGCGACGGAGTGATGGTCAAGCTCGCCCTCACCGGCAACATGTCGACGGGCGGCATCTCCATCGACCGCACCTTCGACGCCCACCCGGACAACGTCGAGATCGCCGAGGAGGCGGCCCGGCTCATCGGCCTCGACGTCGCCGGCATCGACTTCATCTGCCCCGACATCGCCTCGCCGGTGCGCGAGACCGGCGGCGCGATCTGCGAGGTCAACGCGGCGCCCGGCTTCCGGATGCACACCCACCCGACCGTCGGGGAGCCGCAGTTCATCGCAAAGCCGGTCGTGGACCTGCTCTTCCCGCCGGGCGCACCCTCGCGCGTGCCGATCGTCGCCGTCACCGGGACCAACGGCAAGACGACGACCTCCCGGATGATCGCCCACATCATGAAGGGGCTCGGACGCAAGGTCGGGATGACCTCGACCGACGGGATCGTCATCGACGAGCGGCTCGTCTTCAAGGCCGACGCGTCCGGGCCGAAGTCGGCGCGGATGGTGCTCCAGAACCCGCGGGTCGACTTCGCCGTCATGGAGGTCGCCCGCGGCGGCATCCTCCGCGAGGGTCTCGGCTACGACCGCAACGACGTCGCCGTCGTCACCAACGTCGCGGCCGACCACCTCGGCATGCGCGGCATCGACACCGTCGAGCAGCTCGCCGACGTCAAGGCCGTCGTCGTCGAGGCGGTTCCCCGCGACGGCTTCGCCGTCCTCAACGCCGACGACCCCCTCGTGCGGAAGATGCGGCGGCGGTGCTCGGGGTCGGTCGTCTGGTTCACCGTGGCCGAGCCGGGCTCCTCGGCCCGCGACCTCGTCGACGAGCACTGCCGGCGCGGCGGCCGGGCTGTCGTCCTCGACCGCACCGACCGGGGCGACATGATCGTCATCCGCCACGGTCGCCGCTCGATGCAGCTCGCGTGGACCCACCTGCTGCCGGCGACGTTCGGCGGGACGGCGATGTTCAACGTCGCCAACGCGATGGCCGCGGCAGGGGCCGCGTTCGCGAGCGGCGCCGGCCTCCACGAGATCCGGCAGGGGCTGCGCACCTTCACGACGAGCTACTACCTCTCCCCCGGCCGGATGAACCAGATCAACGTCCACAACGTCGACGTCATCGTCGACTACTGCCACAACGCCGCCGGCATGGAGAAGCTCGGCGAGTTCATCGACCGGTACGCAGACCTGCGCGCCGGCCAGGCCGAGTTCGGGCGGATCTCCCGCATCGGGGTGATCGCGACGGCCGGTGACCGGCGCCCCGAGGACATGCGCCACCTGGGGTCCGTCGCCGCGGCGTTCTTCGACGTCA
>DASSQJ010000342.1:0-2169 GCA_035702545.1 Phycicoccus sp. | reverse complement strand
TCCGTCCGCGGGTTGCGGAGCGCGCCGTCGCCGCCGGGTGCGGACCGCTGGCCCTCCCGAGGGGACCCGGTGCCGCCGTCCCCGTCGCCGTCCTGGCCGCCACCGCCCCAGCGGACGGAGCGCGCCGCGGCGATGCGCTCGGCCCGCAGCTCGCGGGAGGCCTCCTGGGCCAGCACCCCGAGCCGCCGGCTGACACGGGCGAGCGCCTCCTCGAAGGCCTCCGCGCGCAGGGCGGCGCGCTCGTTGGCCGAACGTGCCTGGCCGCGGGCGCCCTTGGCGGGGACCCGAGCCGACGCGCCGCGCCGGTACTGGCCGACGTACTTGTTCCGCGCCCGGCGGATGCGCTGGTGGAGCTCGAGGACCTCGTCCTCGTCGAGGCCCGCCAGGGCGTCACGTTCGGTCTGGGAGACGAGGAACCGCTCGTCAGGGGTGAGGGTGGACAGGAGAGTGGCGTTCACGCGAACCTCCCTGGTCGTGGCCTCCGGGGCCGGAGGGAGCCAGCCTTCCAGCAGCGTGGATGCCGCACAAGGCACCTTCGACGGCCGCCGGCCGGGTCCGGCCTCGCCCGCCGGACCGGGCCGGCGCTAGGTTCGGGCCATGCGCTCGCTGGCGGAGGTGGTGGACGAGGCGGTGCGACGCGCCGGGTTCACCGGCGTGGTCCGGGTCGACCGCGACGGCGACACCGAGCTGGCGGTCGCGTACGGCCTCGCCGACCGGGCCCACGGCATCCCGAACACGGTGGAGACCCGGTTCGCCACCGCCAGCGGCACCAAGACCCTGACGGCCCTCGTCGTCCTCGGCCTGGTCGAGCGGGGGGTGCTGAGCCTCGACACGCCAGCGCGCGCGCTGCTCCGCGACGACCTCCCCCTCGTGGCGGACGACGTCACCGTCGAGCACCTGCTCGCGCACCGCTCCGGCATCGGGGACTACCTGGACGAGGATGCCGGTGGCTCCGTCACCGACTACGTCATGCCGGTCCCGGTGCACGAGCTCGCGACGACCGAGCAGTACCTCGCCGTCCTCGACGGGCACGAGACGGTGTTCGCCGCGGGAGAGCGGTTCGCCTACAACAACGCCGGGTTCGTCGTGCTGGCCCTGCTCTCGGAGCGGGCGACCGGCACCGCGTTCGCCGACCTCGTGCGCAGCCTCGTCTGCGAACCGGCCGGGATGGTGGACACGGCCTTCCTGCGCTCGGACGAGCTGCCGGGCCGGGCTGCCCGCGGCTACCTCGGGGTGGACGGGCTGCGGACGAACGTCCTGCACCTCCCGGTCGTCGGCACCGGCGACGGGGGCGTGTACACCACGGTCGCCGACGTTGCCGCGTTCTGGGACGCGATGTTCGCGGGGCGGATCGTGCGCCCGGAGTGGGTCGCCGAGATGGTGCGTCCCCGCAGCGACTGGCCGGAGGAGCGCCGCCGGTACGGCCTCGGCGTGCACCTGCACGCGAGCGACGACGGCGTCTTCATGGAGGGGTCGGACGCCGGCGTCTCCTTCGCGAGCATCCACCGGCCGTCGGAGTCGCTCACGTACACCGTCGCGTGCAACTGGTCCGACGGTGCCTGGCCCGTCGTCGCGGCGCTGGGGGAGAGGCTGCGCCGGTAGGGACGTGGTCGAGGTGATCCGGCGCGGCTTTCCGCGCGAACCCACCTCGACGGAAGGTGGCCCTCATCGGGTCGAGGTGATCCCGCGCGGCTTTCCGCGCGAACCCACCGCCACCGAGGTGCACGGCGAGTGTGAGGCCCGGCCTCAGCCGACGTCGTGCGTCAGGTCGTCGATGACGGCGGCGACGGCGAGCAGCAGCACGTCGTTCTGCCCCTCGGCGACCTCGATGCCGTAGGTGTCGGCGATCCGGAACCACCGCTTCGACACCTCCGCCACGTCCTGCCCGCCCCGGGAGATCGTGTACTCGTGGTCGACGATGTTGCCCTGGACGTCCATGTCCTCGCCGTCCGCGACCTCGACCGTGAACCGCTCGCGCAGCGGGGTGAACATCGCCTTCTTCACCGTCGCGACGGTCCGCCCGGACGGGTCCTCGATCTCCATCGTGTCGCGCACCCGCAGCTTGCGCTCCTGGAGCTTGAGCAGCTCGTTGCCGGCGGCGTCCTCCAGGACGAGGGTGTCGCGGATGCGCATCGCCTTGCCGTTGACCTTGAAGGCGCGCCGGCCCTG
>DASSQJ010000341.1:0-2798 GCA_035702545.1 Phycicoccus sp. | reverse complement strand
GCCCTCGGGCACCGCGAAACTGACTCCGTCGACCGCCGTGAAGTCGCCGAAGGACTTGCCGAGGTCGATGGCCTCGATGGCGGGCACGTCCATGGCCGCTCCCTCCGGGTGGGCCGGGCGCCCACCTCAGGTCCGCGAGGCTAGACCGGCGCACCGACAGGCCGCAGCCGGGTTTCCGGACCGCGGGGTCAGGCGGTCCCGGCGGCCAGGGTCGAGGCGAGCGCCGCGGAGGCCTCCGGGTACCGGTCCGCGAGCAGTCCGACGGCGAAGAGCAGGTAGGCGCGGTCGAGGACCGCCCGCGCGCCGCTCGGGACCCGCCAGCCGCCCGCGTGGTCCGCGAGCGCCGTGGTGAGCACGCGGTGGGCGAGCCCGGCCGGGGCGTGGCGCAGCACCCCGCCCGACCCGACGAGCACGGCCACGTCGGCGAGCGGCCGGGGTCCCTCCGAGGGGCTCGGGGGTCGGCCGTGCCGGCGCAGCGCGACGAGCACCGCGGCCCGCGCCAGCTCCTCCTCCGCCGCCCACTCCTCGTCGCCCGAGGCCAGGTGCCCGGGGTCCGCGGCCACCGTGCCGGCGTAGGCGACCGCTCCGTCGGAGAGGCCGAGCCGCTCACGGGCAGCCGCCTCGACGACGCCCTCGGCGTTCCAGCGCATACCGAGGTCGGCCTCGACGGTGCGCGCGTGCCAGAGCGTGCCGACGACCTCGCGGTGGATCGTCGCGTCCTCCCCCTGCGGCGTGATCACGGAGTAGACGTCGGTCGTCGCGCCGCCGACGTCGACGACGAGGACGTCGTGCCCCAGCGTGTCCCCGAGGACCTCGACACCTCGGAGCACGGCGTCGGGCGTCGGCGCACGCACGAGCTCGGCGAAGCCGCGCCCCCGGGAGAGCCCCTTGCCGCCGATGACGTGGGTGAGGAAGGCCTCCCGGATGGCCGACCGCGCCCCGTCCGGCGCGACGACGCCGATGCGCGGCAGGACGTTGGCGGTGACGACGTACCGACGGCCCGTGGCGGCCAGCTCCGCGGCGGCGGCCGGCGCGGCCTCCGCGTTGCCCGCGACGACGACGGCGGCCCGCACCCGAGCCCGCGCCAGCCGGCGGGCGTTGTGGAGGAGGACGTCGGCGTTGCCCCCGTCGGTCCCGCCGACGAGGAGGACGATGTCCGGGGCGGCGGAGCGGAGTGCGGCCACCCCGTCGCCGCCGAGCCGCCCGTGCGCGACGTGGACGACCTTGGCCCCCGCCGACAGCCCGACCCGGTGGCCCGCCTCGGCGGTCACCTGCCGTTCGTGGCCGACGACGGCGAGGCGCAGGCCGCCCCCCGCGCTCGAGCAGACGAGGGTGTCGTCCGGGTCGCCGGCACCCGAGAGCGCCGCCCGGACGGCGTCCACCCCGTCCATGACGTCGGTCGCGACGGTGGTCGGGTGGCTGGCCGAGCCGAGGACGCGGCCGTCGCTGCCGTCGACGAGGACCGCCTTCGTGAACGTCGACCCGACGTCGACGCAGAGCACCCGCACGGACGTCTCAGGTCAGCCGGTCGAGCGCCTGGCGCAGGTCGGCGACGAGGTCCTCGACGTCCTCGATGCCGACCGAGAGGCGGATGAGGTCCCCCGGCACCTCGAGCTCGGTACCCGCCACGGAGGCGTGGGTCATCCGGCCGGGGTGCTCGATGAGCGACTCGACCCCGCCGAGGGACTCCCCGAGGGTCCACAGCGTCGTCTCGGCGCAGACCTTCGTCGCGACGTCCTCGCCGCCCCGCACGCGGAACGCCACCATCCCGCCGAAGCGGCGCATCTGCCGGGCGGCGACCTCGTGGTTCGGGTGGTCGGGCAGGCCGGGGTAGTGCACGGCGGTGACGCCGGGGTGCGACGCGAGGAAGTCGACGACCGCCTCGGCGTTGTCGCAGTGCCGCTCCATGCGCACCGCGAGCGTCTTGAGGCCGCGCAGGACGAGCCAGGCGTCGAAGGGCCCGGCGACGGCGCCCATCGCGTTCTGGTGGAACGCGACCCGGTCGGCGACGCTCTCGCCGTCGCGCGTCGTGGCCCCGCGGGCGACGACGACCGCCCCGCCCACGACGTCGCTGTGACCGCCGGCGTACTTCGTCGTCGAGTGGACGACGACGTCGGCCCCGAGCGCGATCGGGTTCTGGAGGTAGGGGGAGGCGAAGGTGTTGTCGACGACGAGGAGGGCGCCGGCCTCGTGGGCGACGTCGGCGATCGCCGACACGTCGGCGATGCCGAGGAGCGGGTTGGTCGGCGTCTCGACCCACACCATCCGGGTCTCCGGGCGCAGCGCCGCACGCACCGCGTCGACGTCCGCGACCGCCGCCACCGAGTGGTCCACCCCCCACGGTCCGACGACCCGCTTGAAGAGCCGGTAGGTGCCGCCGTACGCGTCGGAGGGGATGACGACGTGGTCACCGGGCGCGAGGAGGGCCCGGAGCACGGCATCCTCACCCGCGAGCCCGCTGGCGAAGGCGAAGCCGCGCTCGCCGCCCTCGAGGGCGGCCAGGCACTCCTCGAGGGCGGTCCGGGTCGGGTTGGCCGACCTCGAGTACTCGTAGCCACCGCGCAGGCCCCCGATGCCGTCCTGCTTGTACGTGCTCACCTGGTGGATGGGTGGCACGACGGCGCCGGTGGTGGGGTCGGGCTCCTGGCCGGCGTGGATGGCACGCGAGGAGAAGCCGAGGTGGTCGTGGGTCATGGCACCGAGGGTAGGCGGTGGCGCGCCCGGACACGGCTGCGGGCCCCCGGGGCGCGGTGTTCCCCTGCCTCACCTCGCCCCGGGGGCCCGCCGTGTCCGTGGGC